>JAYUEB010000297.1:0-16640 GCA_043739525.1 Bdellovibrionales bacterium | reverse complement strand
TTCGAACCTCCAACTTAATTCAAACAGCCAATACATGATTCGGGAGGTCAAAGAGAAGTTCAACCTCAGCTCGGATCTTGAGGCCTTGAATATGTTGGTTGCAATTGCTTACAAAAATCTAAAAAGCCTGATAGATTAGGTCTTGCAGCTATTTAGCTACCTTAGTTTTCGGAGATAAAACGTGAGCCAGAACGACAATAAAAGCGATTCGCAAGCAAGCGAACTTAAAAATACTCTCAATTTGCCTATTACGGATTTTCCGATGAAGGCAAATCTTTCGGAAAAAGAACCTCAAGCAATTGCAGCTTGGACTGAAAAAAAACTTTATCATAAAATTTTGCAGAAAAATGCAGGCCGCCCTAAATTCGTTATGCCGGATGGTCCGCCGTACGCAAATGGCAATATTCATATTGGTCACGTTTTAAACAAATGTCTAAAAGACTTTGTGATCAAATACAAAAATATGTCGGGCTTTAAGGCGGCATTTATTCCAGGTTGGGATTGCCACGGACTTCCGATCGAGCACAAGGTCACAAAAGATCTCGGACCAAAACGTAAGGAAAAGACTGAAGCTGAAATTCGTGAGCTCTGTAGACAAGAAGCAAAAAAATGGATTGAAGTTCAAAAAACGCAGTTCATGCGCTTAGGAATTTTGGCGGAATGGGAAAATCCTTATCTGACTTTGAATCCTGAATATGAAGCTGAGGAAGTGCGTGAGCTTGCGCGCTGTTTGAAAAATGGCGTTTTATATCGCGGAGAAAAGCCAGTTTACTGGTGTCCAACTTTACAAACCGCACTGGCTGAAGCCGAAGTCGAATACGCGCCTCACAAGAGTCATTCGATCTATGTGAAGTTTTTTATGGATAAACGCCTGGAGAAATTTTCTTCAAAGCTTTTGAAAAAACCTACGGCTGTTGTCATCTGGACGACCACTCCCTGGACTTTACCCGCAAACTTAGGCGTCGCTTTTCATCCTGATTTTGAATACGAATTTTTTGAAACCGATGAGAACTATCTTTTGATCGCTTCAAAACTTAAAGATGCTTTTGAAAAAGAGACTGGCACTGTTTTGACTCCCACAGGAATTAAAACGAAAGGCGCTGAGCTTGATCGCATGACCGCTCGTCATCCATTTATTGAGCGTGAATCGCTTTTTGTTTTAGGTGATCACGTCAGTGCCGATGCGGGTACGGGCGCGGTTCATACAGCACCTGGACACGGACAAGACGATTACAAAGTCGGCCTGAAATATGGTTTGAAAGTTTTGAGTCCTGTAGATGCTGCCGGAAGGTACACTGATGAAGTTCCTGAGTATCAAGGCAAACAAATTTTTGAAATGAATCCTGTGATCGTTGAACGTCTTCGCGAAAGTGGACATCTCATCTCTGCTAAGATCTTTGAACATAGTTACCCACATAACTGGCGTTCTATGACGCCACTTATTTTTAGAGCGACTCCTCAATGGTTTTTAGGAATGGATCTCGAATCAAATCCGATTCGCAAGAAAGCATTGGCTGCGCTGAAAGAAATTGAATTCGTGCCGAAGTGGGGCGAAAGCCGCATTCGCTCAATGATTGAAAATCGTCCGGATTGGACTTTGTCTCGCCAAAGAATTTGGGGAGTTCCGATTCCGGTGTTTTACTGTAACAGCTGCGAGCAAGAAATTCTCGAAGTTGCTGTTATGGAAAAGGTCGCCGATCTCATGGAGAAAAATGGCGGTATCGAGGCTTATCACAATTTGCCAATCAAAGATTTTATCGGCGATCGCAAATGTAAAAAATGTGGGCATGGGGAATTTAAAAGAGGCCAAGATATTTTGGATGTTTGGTTTGATTCGGGCGCTTGTCATGCCGCTGTTCAAAATAAGCGAGCCGATCTTGCGACTCCTGCAAATATTTACCTTGAAGGAAGCGATCAACACCGCGGTTGGTTTCAAACCAGTCTGTTATCGTCAATTGCATCAACCGGAAGGGCTCCATTTAAAGCGCTCGTCACTCATGGCTTCGTCAACGATGCCAAGGGCCGAAAAATGAGCAAGAGTTTAGGCAATGTCATTGACCCCGCTGGCATCTGGAAAAAGGATGGCGCCGAGATCTTACGTCTATGGTGTGCCTATGAAGACTTCGGCAATGATTTGAGCTGCGGACCTGAAAGTTTTCTGCGAGTCACTGAGAGCTATCGTAAATTTCGCAATACCATTCGCTTTATGCTTGGTAATTTAGGAGATTTTGATCCTTCGAAAGATCAAGTTGCCTACGCCTCCTTGACTCCATTAGATCAACTCGCTTTGAATAAATTAAATGATCTCGTGGCGAAAACGACTGATGCTTACGAGAAATATGAATTCTTCAAAGTCTATCATGCTCTCAATAACTTCTTCACGGTCGACTTATCGGCGGCTTACCTTGATATGCTCAAAGATCGCCTTTACACCTGGAGAAAAGATTCTCCTGAGAGAAGATCTTCCCAAAGCGTTATTTTTGAACTTTTAAGTCATCTCGTTCGTATTATGGCTCCGATTACTTCGTTTTTGTCGGAAGAGACACTTCAATATCTACCTGGCAATAAAACCGAGAGCGTTTTCTTGCTCGATTTTCCGAAAGCCAATCCAAAGTGGGAAAACGCGGCTCTCAAAACCGAGTTCGAAAAACTTTTTGAGCTTCGCGCAGAGGTATCGAAAGCCCTTGAAGAGATCAGACGCGAAAAGCTTATCGGTTCAGGTCTAGATGCTCGACTAGAGATCGCTGCCGAGGGCGAAACTTACCAAATCCTAAAAAAATATGAGAAAAATTTGTCAGAGTATTATATCGTAAGCCAAGTGGTACTCACTGAGGGAAAGGCCAAAATTCTAGTGAGTAAAGCCAAAGGCGAAAAATGTGAACGCTGCTGGTATTTTGATGAGAAGATTGGTCAAAGTAAAAAGTACCCGAGTGTTTGTCCTAAATGCGTGAGGGCATTGGAATGAAGATTAAATACTTGTTGCTGGCTGCCATCAGCGGCGTGATTGTGACTTCAGATCAGGTTGCAAAGATCTATATTCATACTCACTTTCGATTGGGCGAGTCTTTTCAAGTGATCGCAAACTTTTTCAATATTACTTATGTCCGAAATCCTGGCGCTGCTTTCGGATTTTTGGCAAGCAGCCACCCCGCTTTTCGAGACATCTTCTTTCTTTCAATGCCACCTGTTGCTCTTTTAATTATTTTGGCCATCATGCGCGGAATCCGCGACACAGATAAATGGATGGCAGTATCGCTCTCTCTGGTTTTTGCGGGCGCAGTTGGAAATTATATTGATCGTCTCCACTTTGGCTATGTGGTCGATTTCTTGGATTTCACGGTACGACTCAAAAATTCTTCAGGTGCAAACCAAGTTTACTCGTGGCCCGCATTCAACATTGCAGATATGGGCATCGTGATCGGCGTTTGTACTCTTCTCTTTTTGGAGCTCGTCAAACAAAAAAAACCTGACGTCAGCAATGAAAAGGACCTAGCCGTTGGCACATCTGCACGCGATTGATGGACTCTGGCCTACCGCTCAAATATTTGAAATTGTTGTTCCCACTTATTATCCGATTATCTCTTTAAGCTTTTGCATTTGTCTCATTTGGCTCGTACGACGAGCTCATAGCTTGCAACTCGATGTGAGACTTGCGATCGACGTAGCAATGGTCATTATGATTTCAGGTTTTTTGGGTGCAAGAATCTTTCACGTTTTATTTGAAGATCTGGCTTATTATCAACAAAACCCGATCGACGTCTTGAAGTTCTGGAATGGCGGATTTGTTTTTTACGGAGGCGCTTTCGCTGCCTTTTTCGCAAGTCTCGTTTTTTTAAAGGTCCACAAAGAGCCGGTCGGCGACTGGCTCAATCTCTATGCACCAATTGCGGCCCTGGGTTATGCTCTTGGCAGAATCGCTTGCTTCGTCACCGGTTGTTGCTTTGGGGGCGTATGTGACCTCATACCGGATTTCAGCTTTCGGCATCCTACCCAGCTCTACGCCGTGCTTATTGAGTTTTTAAGCCTTTTTATTCTACTTAAAATCGAGAAAAGCCCGCCGCCAAGACTTCGGCGAGTTCCGGGCTATCTGTTCTGCATTTGGTTGCTTTTACATGGCACCGCCCGCATCTTCATGGAGCTTCTGCGCGTGGACCCTAGAGGCCCTAGCCCATTGGGCCTCAGCATTTCGACCTGGCTGAGCGGCCTACTATTAGTTGTGACGGCCATCTACCTGAAGCGCCAGCTTAAGGCCTAAGCTAGCCATTTACCTGGTAAATTCTATAGGGTCCGAGATAAAAATCTTTTCATTTTTGGTTCACACAAGCTTTAGGTGAGGGTGATAGGTTAGTGTTTAGACAAACACACAAACAACTCTAAAAGGAGTAATATATGAAAGCAATTATCGCTTCTCTCGTTCTTGGTTTAGCTATGACAGCAACTGCAGCTGATACAACAGCTCCAGCTACAACTGCTCCAGCGGCTCCAGCTGCTGCTACTACAGCTCCAGCTGCAACTACTGCTGCTCCAGCTGCTGCTACTACAGCTCCAACTAAAGCTGACAAAAAAGTAGCTAAAAAAGCTAAAGCTAAAAAAGCTGACAAAAAATCTATGTAATTTTTCGCTCACGCGAAAGTTTACTTAAGTACTTTTGTACTTATACTTGAGACCCACAAATACTTAGCGTGTTTGTGGGTTTTTAGTTTTTGCACTTATAGAGAGTATAGAATTCAGAACTTTGTTCGGATGAATAAAGACTATTAAACTTCTGGATCCAGTTTGTTGAAAAAACGTCGCCTTGAAAACCCTGCATCTTCCAAGCATTTCCCGCTTTCGGCAAAATCATATATGGGACCGCACAATTCTGAAGCGCATCGAGCGTGCTCTGAGGAATCAGGACTCCCGATCCATTCATATCCATCACAGCACTGTGATCAACCAGCATACTATCCCCTTGCGAAACAAAGAGCGGCTTAAAATAGCTCAGTTCCATTTGCGAATTATCGGTATACCCAATCTCGACAGGACCGCTTTTGCAACTTGCTCTCAGGTTTTTGAGATCATTTAGCTGAGCACTTTGCATCGACCAATCACCAAAATATTTCCATAGGGCTTTCTGGCTCATGAACGCATCGTACGAAAGTCCTAAAATTAAACATACAAAATAAAGTTGCGCGCTTTTTGAGAATGAAACGCGATCATTTATTAAAAAATAAATGAAG
Organism: Bdellovibrionales bacterium; assembly: GCA_043739525.1. GTDB lineage: Bacteria > Bdellovibrionota > Bdellovibrionia > Bdellovibrionales > JAMPXM01 > JAYTQQ01. The sequence continues at coordinate 11,421 of JAYUEB010000297.1, read as the reverse complement.
ATCGCAAAGAAGGGCATGAAGTGATGAGTGCCTGCTCCGACAAGACTTCCAAAGCTTCCCGCGACAATTGCCGCTATGATGATCGACCAAAAAGTAAAACGTCGACTTTTATGAAATCCCAAAAGAAAAATCATAATCATCAGGGTCAAAAAATAAGTGAGATTGCCCGTTGCGAGAGCCGAACTTAAACCATGCTTTGATACGATGTGAAGCCACATGAGATAGTTTGAAATCGAAACATCCGGCAATAAGAATGGAAATGCCATAAAGGCAATTGAAGAAAAAATACAGAGGAGAAAGGCTGGCCATGACCAAATTGCTTTTCGAGACTCCCAAGAATAGACCGCGATCGGAATAAAATAGACAAAACCATGCGCCTTGCAAGCTTCACTTAAACCGGTAAGCATTCCCGCTAGAAAAAAGAAAAGAAGTGGGCGCTTTTGGCCGAAAAATTCAAGTGCGAAGAGTGCAAAAACAACATAGGCAATGACAAACGAATCGGGCCTTATAACAAATGAGAAATTATCGAATCCTAGCCAGCAAAGACATAAAAGCCCCAGAGCATAAATGGATTGTCGATGATTCTCTGAAGCTTTTGAGACGGTATAAAAAAAGGCCGTTGCCGCCGCCAAAAAATTGAATAGTCCCATCAATTTTGAAGATTGAATGACATAGGCCCCGTTCATGAGAAAAAGAGAATTCATGATCGATGGCCAAGGACCGTATAAAAGCGAATACCGATGAGGCGAATCGACACTTGTAAAGATCGGCTCACCCCGGCGCCAAGCCTCCGCGATGAGTGCCATATTGACTTCGATGTAACTAAAATAGCTAACTGACACAACGTAGAGAACGGAGGTTAGAACCAGCCAGAAAATAGCGGACAAACTCAAAAAACTCTTAAGTCTCTCAGGGATTTTTGCTTCAAACTGAGAGTGGTATTTTTTCCACAAAAGACCCAAGACAAAACACAACAAAACGTTGATGAAAAACGAGTCGATTTTGAACATGTATTTTGGTAGGCGAAGCAGTCACTTGTGTCAATTTCTTATTCTACTTGGCAAGAATATCTCATTGAGTTAGCTTGCCACCTTATGCAGCAGAAATTAGTCGTCGTTACCGGAGCCACTGGCTATTTGGGCTCAAGAATTTTTAAGCGACTTCTCCAGAACAATTATGAAGTTCAGGCAATTGTCAGACCCGAATCCAATCTCGCTCTTTTTAAAAATAAACCATTGATTTGGAATCCGCATTTAAGTCCGTCAGATCGCCCTGTATACGCGATGATTCATTGTGCGACTGAATATGGACGAGATGAAGTAGGCAAAAAAAGAGTCTTTGAAACAAATTTCGAATTTGCTTGTCAGGTTTTCGAATGGGGAAAGCGCTCAGGTATGAAGACCTTTATCAATGCCGGGACCAGCCTTGCACCCGAAGTGAGCCCCTACGCCCTTTCTAAAGCCGAATTTCAAAAACATTTAGCTGGCGACAAATCTCAAAACACGATTCATCTGGCGCTTGAGCATTTTTTTGGCCCGGGAGATTCCACTAAGAAATTTGTGACCTGGCTGATTCATGAACTCTTATCTGATCGCAAAAGAATCCCGTTAACGGCCGGTGCCCAAATGAGGGATTTTATCTACATTGATGACGTCGTAGAGGCCTTTGAACAAGCCCTTTTGCTTGATTCTGTGGGCCAATATCGCGAATGGCATGTTCGGGCCCCCAAAGAAATAAGCCTGAGACATCTCGCCGAATTTATTTGTGAACTATGTGGCAAGAAGCTTGAAACTTTGGGCTTTGGTGATTTAGCTTATCGGGAGAATGAACCCATGTCTGTTCTCTCGAAACTGCCGCCTTTTACCCAAACTGGGTGGAAGGCACGAGTCAACATGCAAGACGGCTTGAAAACAACCGTGAGTGAGGAAGTCGAAAGACGAAACAAAGGAAACTCATGAAATATTTAATCACTGGCGGCTGTGGCTTTTTAGGAAGCAATCTTTCAAACGAAGTTTTACGTCGTGGTGAAGAGTTATTCGTTGTTGATAATTTAAGTCGTCTCGGCTCGGAACAAAACCGAGAATGGATTGGATCTAAAGGATCATTTCAATTTTTAAAAGCCGACACACGCAATTCAAATGAGATTGATAAAATTTTTCAGGAAGTACGACCAGACGTTGTTTTTCATTTAGCTGGCCAAGTTGCGATGACGACGTCTCTTGCAGATCCCAAACTCGACTTTGAAACAAATGTCGTTGGCGGGCACAATGTTTTAGAAGCGGTTCGCAAATTTGCACCTCATGCCATCTTGGTTTACTCTTCAACAAATAAAGTTTACGGGGATTTTTCTAAAATTAAATTTAATGAAGAGGCCACACGCTACACAACTCCCGACTTTAAAAATGGTTTTGATGAATCCACTCCCCTCGATTTTCATTCGCCTTACGGATGCTCAAAGGGTGCCACCGATCAGTACATGCTAGACTATTATCGCGCGTTTGGAGTTCGTACAGTTGTGTTTCGTCACTCCACCATTTTTGGCGGCAGACAATTCGCCACTTACGATCAAGCTTGGATTGGCTGGTTTATCAGCCAAGCGATACTTGAGAAGAAAGGCCAGCTCAAGGAGCCCTTCACAATTTCTGGCGACGGAAAGCAAGTCCGTGATATTTTGTTCGCATCTGATCTCATCAACTGCTACTTTTCTGCCATCGCTAAAATTGATCGTACTCATGGCCAAGTTTTCAATATCGGCGGCGGAATGGCCAACTCACTTTCTCTGCTTGAACTTTTCGAGATCTTAGAAAAAGAACTCGACGTCAAATTGAACTATCGCAAACTTCCATGGAGACACTCAGACCAAAAGGTTTTTGTAGCTGATATTCAAAAAGCTCTAACTTATTTTGATTGGAAGCCAAAAGTAAATCGGCTTGAAGGTCTGCGAGAAATGATCGCGTGGGTGAAATCGAATGCCTGAATTAAGCCTTGTCATTCCAGCCTACCGCGAAGAAGAGAACTTGCGGCTTCTTCTTCCTCGTCTGAAAGCGAGCCTAGATGAAACGGGCCTCAGTTACGAAATTTTGGTCTTGGATACTCAAACACCTCTAGATAATTCAAAAGACATTTGTCTTGAGGAACAGGTCCATTACGTACCTCGAGAAAACGGCAATGACTACGCCGATGCTGTCAAAACCGGAATTTCGAAAGCAAAAGGCACCTACATTTTATTTATGGATGGAGATGGTTCTCATACTCCTGAGTATGTTCCAAAGATTCTCGAACACAGAATGAATTACGATGTTGTGGCAGCCTCTCGTTATGTGTCTGGCGGCGATACTGAAAACAGCTTCTACCTTATTTTAATGAGCCGAGTGGTCAACCTCGCGTATTCGATCGTTTTGGGACTGAGATGCAAGGATGTTTCAAATAGTTTTAAGCTCTACCGCGCAGAGCAGTTGAAACAGCTCAGCCTGAACTGCCGTAATTTTGATATCATCGAGGAAATCCTCTTTAAATTGAACCGACGCTTTAAAATTAGAATTAAAGAGGTTCCATTTACATTTAAGAAAAGAATGTTTGGTGATAGCAAACGCAACCTTGTAGTATTTATGATGACATATTTGTATACGCTCTTACGTTTGAGATTTGGGCGTTAAAGTGGAGGTTTTGTGAAAGCAGTTATTTTAGCAGGCGGCAAAGGCACTCGAATTATTGAAGAGAGCCTTCTAAAGCCGAAGCCTATGATTGAAATCGGCGGCAAACCAATATTGTGGCATATTATGAAACTCTATTCACACTTTGGAATTAATGACTTCGTCATTTGCTGTGGACACCGCGGGTATGTGATCAAAGAATATTTTGCAAATTATTTTTTGCATAACTCAAACGTCACATTCAACATGAAAGATAATCAGCTAAAGGTTCACGAGAATTTTTCAGAGCCTTGGACCGTCACGACGATCGACACAGGTGAAAACACTATGACCGGTGGGCGTCTCAAGCGAGTGGCCGAATACTTAGGAAATGAAGATTTTTGTTTTACGTACGGCGACGGCGTCGGCAATGTGGATATCCGCGCGAGTATCGAGTTTCATAAAAAAGAAGGCCGACTTGCAACTCTGACAGCCACTCAACCTCCTGGCCGATTTGGTATCATCGGACTCGACGGACATGCAGTCACTAGTTTTCAAGAAAAGCCAAGTGGCGAAGGCTACATCAATGGCGGTTTTTTTATTCTTTCTCCAAAAGTGATCGAGTATATAAAAGACGATTCAACAATCTGGGAACGTGATCCACTTGAGAATCTAGCCCGCGATAAACAAATGGGCGCATTTTTTCACGATGGCTTTTGGCAGCCAATGGATACTCTAAGAGACAAAAATTACCTTGAAGAGCTCTGGGCATCAGGGAAAGCGCCGTGGAAGTTATGGAAATAAATTTTTGGAAAAATAGAAAAGTTTTTCTGACCGGTCATACTGGTTTTAAGGGATCATGGCTTAAGATTTGGCTTGAGAGCATGGGAGCCCAAGTTTCGGGTTACTCTCTCAAACCAAATACGACGCCTAATCTTTTTGAGGCAGCAAAACTTGGCGTTAATGATTCTGAATTTGGCGATGTTTGTGATTCGCAAAAACTTGAAAAATCTCTTTTGCAATCTGGCGCCGAGATCGTCCTTCATTTCGCAGCTCAACCTTTGGTTCGCTACTCCTACGTGAATCCGATTGAAACCTTTGCGACTAATATGATGGGAACGGTACATCTACTGAACGCGATCCGAGCGGCATCTACTGTGCGCGCAGCGCTGATGATTACCACAGACAAATGTTACGAAAATCGCGAATGGGTTTGGGGCTATCGCGAAGAAGATCCTGTTGGCGGGCATGACCCATATTCTAGCAGCAAAGCTTGTGCTGAAATTATTACTTCAGCGATGCGCCGATCTTTTTTTGCAGATGGCAAAGTTGCCATTGCGACTGCTCGTGCCGGAAACGTTATAGGCGGCGGCGACTGGGCTGAAGATCGCCTCATCCCTGATATAATGAGAGCAATTCAAACCAAGAGTGTTTTGAAAATTCGGAATCCTTCGGCCACAAGACCTTGGCAGCACGTGCTTGAACCCTTGGGTGCCTATCTCACGCTTACAGAAGCACTTTATAATAAAGGAACTGAGTTCGCAGAAGCTTGGAATTTTGGGCCAGCAGATAAAGACGCCAAAAGTGTTGGTGATATTGTTGAACTGATGAGCCAAACATGGAATACGCAACAAAGTAAGTCCGACCTCAAATATGAATTCGAACAACCTCATTCAAAAAAAGTTCACGAAGCGCGTTTTTTAAAATTAGATTGCTCGAAAGCCCAGGCTCGTCTCGGTTGGTATCCTAGATGGGATGCTGAGACTGCTATTCAAAAGACTGCCGAATGGTACAAGTCTTACTACGAAAATCCAAAAGCAGCGCGAGAACTTGTTTTGAAGCAAATTGCAGAATATGGGCAGACTAAATGACCGAGAGAGAAAAAGAACTTCGCGAAAAGATGCGAGCTCTTGTAAAAGAGTTTTATCAAGAAGTTCACTTGCCTCAGCAAAAGCGCACTTTTATTCCAGGCGAGTCGCGCCTGACTTATGGTGGTCGGATCTTTGATCATGAAGAAATGACGTCCCTCATGGATGCATCTCTTGATTTTTGGCTTACATCTGGTCGATACACAGATGAATTTGAATCTCGACTCGCCCAATGTGTCGGTGCGAAATGGTCCTTGCTTGTCAACTCAGGCTCTTCGGCAAACCTACTCGCATTTAGTGCTCTGACCTCACCTCTTTTGAAAGAGCGACGACTGATGCCCGGAGATGAAGTGATTACGGTGGCAGCAGGCTTTCCAACGACTGTGAATCCCACGATTCAATTCGGTGCTATTCCGGTATTCGTAGACGTTACGGTCGATGACGGAACTTACAACATTGATGTCACCAAACTTGAAGAGGCACTCAGTCCGAAAACCCGCGCAATCATGGTGGCTCATACTCTTGGAAACCCAATACGTCTCAAAGAGATCACGGATTTCTGTCGAAAACACAATTTGTGGTTCATTGAAGACAATTGCGATGCCCTCGGCTCTCAATATGACGGAAAGAATACCGGCTCATTTGGAGATCTGGGAACATCAAGTTTTTATCCTCCTCACCATTTAACAATGGGTGAAGGTGGCGCCGTCTACACGAGCCAGCCACTTCTCAAAAGAGCTGCTGAATCTTTTCGTGACTGGGGTCGCGACTGCTGGTGCCCATCTGGAAAAGACAATACCTGTAAAAAACGTTTTGGCTGGGAACTCGGCGAACTTCCAAAAGGATATGATCACAAATATGTGTATCGTCATTTTGGCTACAATTTAAAGGCGACAGATATGCAGGCTGCAATTGGCTGTCGTCAGCTAGATAAACTTTCAAGCTTTACTCAAGCGCGCAGAAACAACTTTAGCTTTTTGAGAGAGGCTCTCTCTGATCTTGAAGACTATTTTGTATTGCCAAATCCAACTGAAAATTCAGAGCCGAGTTGGTTTGGATTTATCTTAAGCGTGCGGGCAAATGCCGGGTTTACGAGACATGATATTGTCAGCTTTTTGGAATCAAAAAATATTCAAACTCGCATGCTCTTTGCCGGAAATTATCTTTTGCATCCGGCGTTTGACGAGATGAGAAAAGCACAGAGTGGCTACCGCGTAATTGGTGACCTCAAGAACACCAATCGCGTAATGAACGAAACTTTTTGGCTCGGAGTTTACCCTGGGATCAATCAGTCAATGCTCGACTATATGGTGGAGCAGTTGCGTTCTTTCGTAAAACGTTGACATCAAAACGGCCCTCCCCCAAAATTGATCTATGGCAATCGTTATCGTTGAAGATGAATCACGTGTTCTCAGCTTTTTGTCGGAAGCTCTTCGCAAAGAGGGTTATGTCATTCATGCGTGCGAAACTTACGAGTCTGCTCTTGAGTCGATCAAATCACTTAATAAAGAAATTGAAGTCTTGGTTCTCGATCGTTTACTCGGCAGACAAGATGCCATTAGCCTGATTCCAATTGCAAAAAAAGAAGCTCCGAATGCTCGTATTTTAATTCTCTCAACTATTAATGATCCTGCTCAGAAGGCCGCAGCACTTGATCTAGGCGCCGATGATTATCTTGGAAAACCCTTTTCGCTCGTCGAACTTTCTGCGCGCATTAGGTCGCTTTCTCGAAGACAAGAATCCAAAGAAGGACGTAGTGGAAATTTTATTTTCAATGTCAAAGACCTCACTGTGAATGCGCTCGATCACAAAGTGACCGTCAATCAAAAGCCAGTCGATCTTTCAAACAAAGAATATTTATTGCTGCTGACCCTGATTGAACATCCAGGAAGAGTTTACAACAAGTTTCAGTTACTCGATAAAGTTTGGGATACACAATTTGATATCGAATCCAATGTTGTAGAAGTCACCATTAAGAATTTACGGAAAAAACTTTCAGGTGCGGGATCGACAACAGAAATTTTGAGTCGTCGCAACATTGGGTATTGGATTGAAGCGTAGATTTTTACTCAGTATCGGAATCGTACTTACATTATCTCTAACTGCCGTCGGCGTTATTCAGTACTTTCTTTTCCAAGCCGAACAATTTCATCACATTGATCAACAGATTGAAACGACTGCTTCGCTTTTGATTTCATCGGATCTAAACAGCGTTGAGCTAAAAGAGTTTGAAGATGCACAAGGCGTGGTTGAGAGTGTTGTGAATGGCGATAAACTTAATCAGTTTGTGATTATCTTCAATCGTAAAGGTAAAATGGTTTATCGATCTAAAATTGCGCAAATCGTGCCAAACGATATTCCAACAGATCTACAGTGGCAAACCATCGTTAAAAACGGCCACTTCATACGCATTCTGACTTTGCCACTTGAGAAAAACTATACCTCTGGACCTCATCGCATTTTACAAACCGGAATTATTTTAGACGCTGATCTACTCAGATGGCGAAGTCTCGGCCGACATATTGTTTTTTATAGCTCGCTTATTATTTTGCTCGTTGTCGGCATCACTTGGAGCTTATCTAAAACCTTGTTAAGACCTCTTGTCGAGCTCAGCCTCTTTTTGAAGTATTTGGGTAATCAGTTCGACGAGAAAAAACTTGTTGTTGGCGGCCCCGCAACGATGACCTTCCCGCGAGATATTCAAACTTCCAAAGATGAGTTTGGCGATCTTGTCCAAGCTGCACAGAGCCTTCATTCGCGCATTCTTCAGAGCCTGAAGACCACTCAAGTCTGGACTGCTCAGATGGCCCATGAGTTGAAAACTCCACTTACCATTCTCAGCAATTGCCTAGAAGGCTTTCGTATCGCAAAGTCAGACGCCGAAAAAGAACAGGCAATTAAAGATTCATTAAATGAAGTTGGCCACCTCAATCGCCTGATTAGTAGCTTTCTTGAATGGACTTCGGCCGAAAACTTTCCTGTGAGTCAGTCCGAGTTACATGCCCTAAAACTTAAAAATGTAGTGGAAGAAACCGCTTCTCGCATCTTAAGAAATTATCCTGATCGCATTCAAATCAAAGCCGAGTCAAATTTAACTCTCTTTGCGCAGCCTGGCTTCCTTGAGCAAGCGATTTCAAATCTAGTAGTCAATGCCCTCAAATACTCCAGCGGCTTAGTACGAGTTCAACTCGAAGATGATACACTCTCGATTCTCGATGAGGGAGTCGGGATTCCGAAGCACGTACTTGAGAATCTTGGACAACCTTTTAACTACGCCCACAAAACTCCGCACGGATTTGGATTAGGGCTTGCTTGGGTTTCAACGATCTGCCGAAAATACGACTGGGATCTTAAATTTGAAATAAGACCCGAGGGCGGATTCTGCGCCAAAATTAAATTTCCGAAGACACTACCCGAGTAAAAACAAGAGCAGGCAGCCGCAGCGGTTCGCTGTTTGCCAGTTTCAGTCACAGTTATCAGATATCAGTTTGCCGGACCCTGAACTCAGAAAAATTATGCCAACCTTATTTAAATATTGTCAGGGTTCGGGGCCAGGCAATCTAATACCCGTTAACTGATACTGAAACGGACAAACTGCCAACCGCTGCGGCTGCCTGAACTATTCCTTATTAGGATCTTTTTGAGCTATGTGTGCTTCTCGTATCCATTTGCGAATATGCTTCAAAAAAGCATCCGAGATTCCAAAGAAGCTAAACACATTATGAAATTCGGATCTGTTTTTATCGTCCGGCTTTGCGGAGTAACTTCGCGCTAAAATTCCGTCGTAATTTTCATCCAAAAATAATGGGCTAAATAATCTTAGAAAAATACCTTCACGAATTGGCTGATTAGACCTGATTTGAACTCCGAATTCAGATGCCATTTCCATTTTTACTTCTTGAGCGACACGTACCTCTTCGTTTACCGGGTCAAAAGCAGGTGTGATCAAGCCATTTTCGGAATATAACCCATGGACGTGAAAGTTCACTTTATCTATTAAATATTTTCTCTCAAGTGGCGTAATGATCACATCAGAAAAGAATGTCTTTTTAAATCCTTCTAGCTTATTTGAGGCCTTCTCCGGAAGAAGGGCGATAACGGGAGTTCTTCGATCAGGAGATATTAATTTTGTGTTTTCTAAAAAGGCCTTTACATAAGATGCCCAGCTCTCAACTGTCTGAGTGATACCGCTTGCATCAATTAATACCGCATCGATATCGCCTGCTGGACTTTGACCACCTGTTTCGGGACGACCTGCTGTCCATGCTTTAAATCCGTCGTCACCCTTTAACTCACTTAATTGAATTCGAACTTGAGGTGGATTAGCCGACTTCATTTCGGAGGCTTCCATTTTGATATAGTGAATACTGTTTGCAGGGCTTTTCATACGAATAAAAATTTGGCCTTTATCATTACTCTTCAAATAATTTAGAAATTCGATAGTCTCTTCAGAATCATCAGGATGAATGTACTGTAACCATTTTTTTGGTCCAGCCATTAACTGAGAGAGATTCATATCAAATAAGGAAGTACTCTTGTTTTGAATATTAATCATTTCGTCTGCATGATTAATTGTAAAAATAAAAACATCTGCTTTAAAAGCAACGATCATTTCGCCATTCGCATCCACCGCGATTGGAGCCTTGCCTTTATCTGCATCTCCCGATTGAGGCAGTACTCCCAACTTCTTGGCTAGAGTGATAAGCGACGGAAAACTATTTAAATTCGCATTGATGAAATTAGCAGAAAGAGCATTTTCAATATCGCCTCGCATCTGCGTGTTAAAAACAACGATCGCAATATTTTTTCGGTTCTTCTTAAAGATCTGAACTTCGACTGCAGAAAGCGCTCTCTGAGGCGGAATTTTTCGCTTTTTCTCCTGCAAAGTTCTTCGAACCTTTTGCAGCTGTACAGAGGTAATTCCATAATAGGTATAGTAAACATTAAACTCCGCTGGCACCGTCGGATGTGGGACAGATTTAAAGGTTCGCACCAAAAGGCTTGAATTAACTTTCTCGCCAAAAACCTTAGCAAAGATCCGAATCGTTACTCCGTCTTTGATACTTTTTTTACTTCGTATCGCGATACCTAATTCGGACATTTCCTCAATCATTGACGTCTTGGCAATATAAATATTCGCATCGACTTCTTGTTTATATAAAAATTCCCCAGCAGCTGAACGTTTCTCCGAAAGAATCATCGAGAGTTTCTGCAAGAAGAGTTGGTTATCAATCGGTTTTAAAATAACGTCGTCAATGAGGGGGCTCGCCAAAGCTTCCATAGAGTTTTCTACAGATTCAAAGCTGAGCAGAAAATAACGTGTTTGAACGTCAGCTTTGTGCAAATCAGAAGAGGCTAATTTATCTCTTAATTTATGGATAAAATTAACAGGATTCGTTCGACCTAAAAGCTCTTGATCTACGACAACAAGGTGAAGACCTTTTTCTTTAATAAGTGCCTGAACATATAAACTATGTTTTTTATCATCGGTAATAGTAGAAGCTGTCTTTTTAGGAGCGTCTTCGTCTTTTGGCGGACTCACAAAGTTTTCAAAATCTTCAAGATTACGAAAAACTTCTATAGAGGCTTCTTCTTTCAGTTCGCTGACACGACTTGAAATTTGGCCAACGGATCGTGAGTCATTAGATAATATTAAAATATGCTTCATTTGACGAACTACACCTATTTCGTTTTTTCTGACCTCTTCCAAGTGTAGTATTCAAAGTTGCCCTCGTAAATCCTTAACTCACTACGGTCTAGTTCAAAAACACGATTTGCTATCGCTCTTAAAAAATAGCGATCATGGCTTACGATCATAACAGTACCTTTGTACTTTTGTATGGCTTCGAGCAAAACTTCACGGGATTTTATATCGAGGTGATTCGTTGGCTCGTCGAGAACAAGAAAGTTAACAGGCTTTG
>JAYUEB010000296.1:0-16647 GCA_043739525.1 Bdellovibrionales bacterium | reverse complement strand
GAGGACCGTTTGGCAGGTGACCATATCAAAGCTCTTGTCCGAAAAGGGCAGTGCCATAGCATCGCCCTTTTGATAATGAAAGCGATCGCTCAAATTCTGTTGTTTGGCACGAAGGCTGGCATTTTTAAGGTGCTCTTCTTCTTGATCGACACCTGTAATTCTTGCTGTGGATGAAAGTACGCGAGCGAGCAGTTGTCCCCAATGGCCAACTCCACAGCCGACATCGAGTACATTTGTTGCTGCCTTGAGCTCCAGGCGTTTGCTCATGAGCTCTAAAAAATCAAGGTTCCACCAATAGTCTCTGTATTCTCCAAAATATTCCACGGAATGCGATTTGTTCGCCTTCATAAAAAGTTCTCCAAATTAAAATGTGATGAGATAAAAAAATAGAAAAATTCGACTTGAGATATTTAAGGTGGAGAAAGACGGAGCGTTTTCATATGAGATTTGTAACTGAGAGTTTTAAAATAATCAATTGAAAAGGCGAAGTCGCAGGACAACTTCGCCACCTCGTTTTATTGGATAGCGATAATTCCTTTTAAATTTTTAAGGGCCTCATCAAGGGATGTTGGGGCGTCTAATGTCATTTTACCGTCGTTCGTAATTTTTCCGCAAATGAGTCTGAGACTCAATTTTTGGTTATTGGTGTCAGCTGTGAAAAATATTCCTGAAACGTACCAGCTGACATCGTCTACTTTATATGGGCTTAGCGACGCTGGGATTTTGACCAAATTATTTTGTCTCAGTGTATCTGGTACCAGGGGTTCGCTCGCCTGGTTGGTGGCGATATGCAGTCCGCAGTAGCTTGTTTCACCGACGAGAATTGAGGCTGTCATGTCGTCTGAGTTAATTTGGCGACCGTCAATGAAGTAGACTTCTTGATTGGCTGAGATCAGCAGATCTTTTTTAATTGCGAGCTCCATTCCATCGTAAAAGCCAGGTTGATCGAGACAGACCAGGCCCGGCATATTAAGGCATCCTTGGCCTACGTTAGCTTGTCCTGTGGTCGCAAAGAATAAAACAGTGAGTAAAATAGCTTTTTTCATAAGTATTCCTTTTTTCAAAATTTAAATGTAGTTAAAAAATTATCGATAGAAATTGTTTACGTACGATATTCCGAACTGATTAATAAAAGTTTCGTATTCAGTCGCAAACTCATCGATTTGTTTTTTGAGTACGGCTAGATCTGGCTGATCCTCGCAAGATATACGCACGACATTTGATATCCGAGTTAGCCAATAGCGATTGTCATTTTCAGACGGAAAGTCGATCTTGAAAAAATTGAGAGCTGAGTTCAGTCTCAAAAATTTAATTTCGCGATCAATGTCGTACGCATAATCGTCTAAAGATTTTGCGCCTTTGCATATTTCTTCTGGGGTCTTGGTGTTGAGCGTCTTAACTCCAGCACGCATCATCAATGCAGAAGAGGGCTGGTTCGGCTTCCCCACAGTAAATAAACCTATGTCGAGACGAACTTTATTATAATTCGAAAACCATTCTTGAACGGCCTTAGCTTGAGCCTCTTGTTTAATAGGGTCTTTGATCGGACTCGCAAAATGTGTCATCTCATGAGAAAGAAGAATCGCCATTTCCTGAGCGAGATAGTCCTTTGGAAGAGAGGTCAATTTTTCTAACGAAATACAAAGCTGCAACTTTCCCTTAGGGTAGGTGACACTGCCGGCGTGAGATTTTCCATCAGTACCCGGGCATTGACCTTTTTTTATAAAGTCGATTTTTGAGTATGGCTTCTCTGGTGGCCCATCCATCAAAATGGTTGTGATGAGAGCGTTATCGTATTCGTCTGAGAAAAATACTTGTACTTCTTCGGGAACAAGTTTGCCAAAAGATCTTTTGCCGGTTGGTTGAACTGGTAAAAAATCTAAGTGGGCTTCGAGTAGCAAAAGACTGGCTATTGAAACCGAGTCGATCACTTGTTGCTCGCTTGGAGTAAAGAAATCTCCTCCACCACTTCCTCCATGTTCTCCAGGACCACCGGAACTACTGCCTCCGTGCCCTCCAGAACCACCGGCCGCGTTGACGACAGTAGTGAATAGAAGTATCAAAATAAGAGCCAGTCGATTTTTCATGTTCTTCCTTTAGTGGTCTAGGTACTCGTTGCAATTCACATTCCCAAAAGACCTTGTATTTCAGGCATATTAACGCATCGAATCAGTAGCTTCTAGAGTTAGTTTCTAAAATTTCATTAATTTAATTTAGTTTTATTAAACATTTATAAGTGCCGAAAAGAACTTAAGATATGGCAATTTTTGAGCATGATAATTACAAAGAATTCGTTTTAGCAGAGCTTGCTTTGAGGCCCAAAGCGGGTCGCGGTGAGTTCTTACGTATCGCCAAAGCTTTGAACATTCATACGACAATGGTCACTCACATTTTTAGAGGTGATTCAGAGCTAGGTCTCGAACAGGCGCTGTCGCTTGCAGAATATTTTGGCTTAAGCGAACTTGAGACAGAATACCTTGTAGCACTTGTTCACTTAGCTCGTGCCTCTGATGAGAGGTCTAAACGTTTTTGTAAAAAGCGAACGAAAGCTCTCAAAGAGAAGTCGACTAATCTCTCAAGTCGCTTTCAAATTAAAAATACCCTTGATGAAAAAGATCAGGCGATTTTCTATTCGTCTTGGTCTTATGCTGCGATTCGGTTGATGACTGCGATTCCCGGAATGGATCAGGCTTCGGAGATTGCTCGTGCTCTCAATTTAACTCTGACCCAGGTGAATTCAGCATTAGAGTTTCTCGTCTCAAGAGGTCTGGTGCATAAAAAAGACGGCAGGCTGTCGTACGGAGAGCTGGATACTTACGCTCGCCGTGATTCGCAATTTTCTTCTCGTCATAGTTTAAATTGGCATTTGAAAGTGATTGAACGTCTCGAAAATATTTCAAGTTCAGAAATGGCATTCAGTAGTGCTGTCGTAGTTTCAGAATCTGCATTTGAACAGATTTCAGAAATGATCGTAAAATTTATTGATGATTTTCGAAAAACCTCAGCACCCTCTGAATCTGAACTGCTATGTTGTCTTAATATCGATTGGATCAAACTCACTCAAGGGCGAGAGTGAAGAGGCGTCCAATTTTTGAGGCGACGTTTTTGCCCGTCGCCCTCTGATTCTCCGTCAAAATGAGTATACGTCACAGATTTAGCATGAGGTGCGATCTCTTGAAATAAAGCAAGACGAACCACTGCAACTTTGTTTTCAAATAATGCGTAGGTGAGATCATGGCAATTCGCACAGAAGTGAAATTCAACTAGCCCAGTTGCAAATCGCTTGGTTTCGGTTTTATTGTTGGGATCTAGAGTGATTTGTCCTTTAGAGTCTGAGATCCAAACGCCGTCATGTTTTTTACAAAAGTGGCAATTCTCAGAATCTGAACGTGGCTGAAACTCTTCTGGCTTAAGCTCACTTGTTAATGTGATTTGAGTGCTCTTGCAACTGCAATATCCTTTATACAACATTAAAATCTCCAGCCAACGAATGCGATCAGCACATATGCCGCAACTAAAATGAGAGGTATTGAAATGATAAGGATCGGCCAAAAACTCCTATCTTCAGGAGGCTTAGGCCAATCCAAACGAAGAAATGAAAAGCGAAACCAGTGACCCGAAGCTTCGAGATTCCAAAGAAGACCTGCGCAAACATAAATGATGGGTGATAAAATGAGATTTCCGATCCAACGCCCAGTGTAGCTTCCATCTCGTAATAACAAATAGCCATCGTAAAACCAGCTTGCAGAAAACAGAGTGAGTGCCGCGGCGATGATCAGGTAGGTAAAGGGGCGTTGACCTCTTAATACTTTGTACGTGGTGCCTACGGCCCAAGGCGCGGTAAAAAAGGTGAGGACCGACATGCCACCGCCGCTGATGATATCCCAGGTTTCGTCATCGGTAAAGTGACCGGCAAAGGTGACGAATATAAATGCGATGCTAAAAGTGACGAGCTTCCATTTTATGAAAATCAATGAGCGATAGTTTGGTAGCTCTGAAATTAAATCTTTTCGATATCTGTAGCAGAGAAAGCCTGCAAAGAGACAAAATGACAGCCAACAAATGAGATATTTAATTAGAAAAGCGTTCATCATGACTTTATGACTATAGAGATAGTTTGTCCAAACTTGCAATTAGGCAGACCTGCGCCGGCGCGGGTCACAGCCCATTATTTGATTTCGTCTAAAAGTTGGTCATGACATTTCAGTTTTAAGCCCATCACATTTCTCCAAAGCCTGGCATTAACTATGCACTATTTATCAGCCTATGAATATCATCCTCAAATCACTCCTTTGTCTTTTGATGTCTGGATCTGCCTTTGCGAGCATGGGCTTTGAGAAGCTTGAGAATTCTCCGCTCTCGTCGTCCGTATATAAGCTTGTTGTTCCGGGTAGTGGTAGCCATCAGCTTCACATGTTGAAGCCGGGGGTTGCAGAGAAACTTCAGGCTCAGTTTCAGCAAGAAAATAAACCTTGGCAATTCTATCAGTTAAAATTTTGTATGCTTCATCATGTGAACGCTTGTTTGATTTTTGAAAAGTCAGATCAGGGAACAATTTTCTCTCTGTTTGATAGTAAAACCATGCTTACGAACCTCCATATCTTTCAAGATTACTTAAGTACTTTAGCAAAAGAATCTCCTTCATCCCTTAGAGATATAAAGAATCTCGCGATTCCTTTTGTCGTTCTGAGCGCTTCTGGGGAGCAAGTGTATACTGGCATGTCAGAAAGCTTCGCAAAAATTAAACTGATCAATACAAAAGTATTGTCAGTAGATCTCGATAAAGTCCTTGAAGGTGAATACAGTGACGTCATCGAGATTGAGTTTCCCGTTGGGTTTGCAAAGCCGCTTCAGGTTGCAAAAAGCTATAACTCTGATCTGAAAACCAAATTGTGCAACTTCGGTTTTCCTTCTCAGACTCAAGATCGTAAGAATTGGAAAGCGCAAGACTCTGACGGACACGGTTTTTATAAAAGCTGTGGAATCAATTTCGGTTTTAAAGAGAAATCGAAACGAACTGAAGAAGCAGCCTCGTACCCAGAAAATCTCATAGGGCTGCTCGATCAAATTTTTGTTTTCTCAGATGCGGATGTTGTAAGAGGAAACAGCGGTGGACCTATCCTCAATGAAAAAGGCGAAGTCGTAGCGATTCTCAGCTCTGTCATGAAAGCCAAAGACCAGGCCAGCATCACGGTTGGAATTAACTTACTCAATCTTCAAGAAATAGTGAGTCACTGGGTTAAATAGAGCTGCTTAAGACCAGCTGCAAGTTGAGAATCCTGAAAAGCATTTTGATTATCAAATGGAACCAGAACATCTGGCTCAACCCCAACGCCTTCAATTCGTACACCATCAAGTGTTGCGCGATTGACACAAAGATAAAGCATATAATCAGAGGCTTGATCTAATAAAAAGAGTCCGCCTCCTGAAAAGTAGCCCGGAGTTGCAGTGCCCACAAGGCTTGCTCGTTTTGATTTACGAAATTGAAAAGCGAGCGCCTCTTTACCAGATCGTGAGCCTTCATTGATTAGGACGACTAGTGGACCTGTATAAGCTTCGGGATTCAATTGGGGCTCAGGCCCGCCTACGTCGGCAGTATTGCCATCTTTGTCTGTTACGCTAAAAACAAAATAATTTTGTCTGCTCGAAAAAAATGGGTCGAGATGATCGTATAGAGCTCCTCCATAGCCACCCCTGAGATCGAGTATCACCCCGTCAACATGTGCAGCTTTGAATTTGCGAACAGCGGTCCATAGGGCCTCTGCGCTGTCAGGATGTACTCCACTCCACAGCCTAACGTATCCAACTGAGTGAGAATCATAATTTAAAATTTGAATACTACTCAAAGTTGCATCTTGAAAAGCTTGAGACCAATTCAGTTGCGGGATCTGAAGACTCACATCTTTTGTCTCGCCTTTGTGTAAAAAGCGTACAAGGCTCGGGTTATGCGCAGGTGGATTCCAAACTCCAGCAAAAGGAATTCCGTCAACCATCAAAATACGATCGCCCTTTGAGATTCCTTGAATCTTAGCCGGAAAACCATCGAGTGCTTCACGCACAAAATAACCGCGATCGTCTGATCCAGCCTGAATGCCAGGATTAAAAATAAGAGGTGCGGCGGGTGAATCAGGATGAGTTTGAGACCAATAAGCTTTAAATAGATAATAAGACTCATCAGCAGGCGTAAAAAACTCAGTGTGCGAATAACCGAGTGAAAATAAAAATGGATTTAAAATCATTTCAAGAGCTTGGCGATCTGAACTTGCGCCCACCCGAGATTTCATTTGGGAAAGAGTGGTATCGTCAAAACGTGCACGAACATTTTGAGTACATGCATTTTGTCTAGCGGTACTCCAGACTTTATCAAGAACCTCTGAATTCGTCTCTGCAAATGCAGAAGCCGCAAAAAACAATAGAAAAAAGAATTTCATTTAGCACCTCAGAGCCGAGGCTAAATGCTCTTTTTTAAGAAGTCACCGATTTACTTATGGCAGCCAAGCATTGCGACGGGCTGTGTTTGACTTCTATCGTCTGTAATGAGCATTGAAATGAGGTCACCTCGAGTTTGTACTGTGCCGTACATAGCTGCAGGGGCGTTATTCCATCGCGTATAAAGAGTTCCGTAATCTCCTACAAACTGATTTTGTAGTTTAGCTTGAAGAGAGGTCTCCAAAACTTTTCGATTACGCGGAATAAAAATTTGATACTGATTTTCGCTCTGTGTATAGATCACATCTAAATTTGTGAGGCTTTCGCTAGCACCACTTAACTCTGCCTTCGTCATTTCATAGCAAGGGCCTCTAGAAATAGAAAAGCGCGAGCGACCCATGCCACACTCTTTTGCCGCTTGAATATGAAGAACAACATGTGCGACTTGAGGTATTGCAACAGGAGCTGTATATGGACTCTTAGTATGAAGAACCAGGCTACCTTCGCAGTAAAGTTCGGGAAGGCTTTCGGCTTTAATGGGCCCGGCGATCATTAGGAGCAATCCAGAAACAAGAAGAAGTGACTTCATATATATACCTCGTAAACCGCAAATAACAGCAAGCCAAAGGCCAGGGAATACTGCAGCCTGTGCGATTAGACGAGAATGCCCAGGTGAAATTTTCAAAAAGGGAGGCGCCCAATGGCACCTTCCGTGAAATTTAGAGTTCGTTACGCGGATAGAGGATCTTTTCAATAGCTGTAATTTTCGATCTAAAGAAGTGTTCGGCCATCTCAGTTGTAATTCTTAAGCTTTTTCGAATGTCATTTTGCTCGATAAACTGCATGAGCTCACTAGCCAAAGCCTCATTTTCAAAATAAAGAACTGTTTCGCTATTTAAGCTCTCGCTACGTGGATCTAAATTATAGGAGCCAATGATACCAATTTTTGAATCGGCAATCGCAAATTTAGCATGGATCGTTCCTTCACCGAATTGGTGCCCTTGCCATTCAAAAATCCTCATTGTTTCGTCTTTAATCTTGGCGGCAGCTAAGAGTCCTCTGTATGAAATGCGACCGATCTTTGTCAGCGGTGGAAGATCGCAGGTCTCGGGACTGTTCGTCAAAAGCGTAACTTTGACACCTCTTCTGACCGCATTTTTAATTGCCTCAGTAATCGCGACTGGTGGAACAAAGTAAGCATTTACGATGGTCACATGGTCATGAGCGTTTTCGATGAGATCCACGTAAGCCTGTTCAATATACTTCTCATGAAAGCGAGGACGGCTTTGAATGAATCGCATTTTAGTAGGAAGGAATTGAATGTTCAGTGGACGAGTTTCTGCAGCTTTCACTTGTGAAAGATAATTAGGCTTAAGCGCTTCGAAAGCTTCTTTAATTGCCGCGGCAGGATTGATGACTCCTCTTTTCTTAACGATCTTCTCAAGCTCGCGTCGTGTGTAGGTGTTTAACGTATGGCCGTGATAACGAATAGCTCGTGTATCTCGAACTAAAGCAAGATATGCGAGATTGCGATCAAAGGTTTTAATCATATCTTGAATGATCGGACCCCTCACGATTGCATCTTGGTCGCGCCAGATTTTTTTACCTGGTTCACCAACTCGGAAATAGGGATTTCCAACGTTCATTCCGCCAACAATCGCAACAGCTCTTGCTGGATCTTCAGCATCGATGAGCCACATTTTATCGTGAAAGCGTTTATCCAATCGACTGAGATCTTTTAATGAAAATGAAATGTCATTTAAAAATTGGAGAGAGAAAACTTCGTAGCCTTCAATCTCAATACCATTTTGCATAAGATCGAGATACATCATTTGAGTCTTAAGACTTGGATTTGACAAAGCGTCCGTGATCACTTTAACCGGAATTTGCTCATCTCTGTGCTTTCGGATCAAGATATCGGAGATGTAACGTCCTGATTCGTCTCCATCAAATTCAAGTGCTTGAATGCGGATCGAAGTCTTTGCTGCATTCAGAGTTTGCAGGCGTGCCGCAAGAGAGTTTTCCCCGTTGATTAATAACGCCATTTCATTTTCAAAAGCCTTGTGGGGAGGGAAAATTCCGGAACAGCCAATATGTATGACTGGATCGACATCTCCGTAAGAAGGGTCGCAATAAAACTTTTTAGTGTCATCAAGAAGAGATGGTGCTGGGGCTTCCGCTGCTCGCGCAGTCAAGCAAATCAAACTGATGAGTCCGAAGAGGGCGAAAATATGCTTTTTCAAACGGAAATCTCCTTGTTGCAAGCAACAATTTTATCTTTAAAATCATGAACACATCAGAAATTTGCAATGTTGAGGCCACTACAGGCTGAGGTCGAGGGGGGCTATAGCTTAAGCCTTTGCAGAACAAGGCATTTTGAGGACTCGAACTCTGTCGAGTCTTTTGACAGATTAGCCGCAATTTGGGTGAGACGTACCTATGCAAAAAGGGTCTCGTTGATTGTAAATATTAGCAAAAAACCTTAAGTGATTACGCTTAGAATAAAGCTATTTCGACTTGAGTGCTGGAGAGCAAATTGCTCAAGCAATCGGTAATAAATTAAAACAGGCGGTTATATGTTCTCAAAAAATATTTTAGGGGCTCTTATAATTTCAGTGCTTTCATATTCAGTTTTTGCAGCTGAGCCCGGAACGGCAGTTTGCGATATAGCGAAACTGGCTGAAATTGAGAAAATGATTCGTCCTGATTTAGGGATGAATTCCGACTTCATCATAGGACTTCTAGATGGAGCGCAGTCAGGCGCTCTCAAGTGCGAGATCAAATCAACCTCAATTCCAATTACCGGAATGTTAGGCTCTTGCGGATACGCTTATCCGAAAGCGAAACATCAAGTAAGCGTAAGCAATGCTTATCAAACCTGGACAATGTTTGTTCGAGAAGATGAAGTTGAGTGTGGGGGAGCAGGTTTTTGGCTGACTTCAATCAAATCACAGTTTGGCGATTTTTCGAAATACGTCACTTCGGGGGACAAAATTATCGGCCAAGTTGATGGCACAAATTGCGGTAACCTATCTCATTACATTGCAGTGAAGTTTTCTTTCCAAAATGAAAATGAACAGCTTGTGAAAGTGACCAAAGTATTAAATGTTGACCAAAATTCAGCCTGCGCAACTCCAACTCTAAATGGCGGACTGGTCGAACTCTCGGCGGCGAAATTAGGTGTTGATCCAGCGGATTTGAAATGATGAAAATGAGCATTTTACTTCTGACTTATTTAGTTGGCATATACGCGTCTGCTGAATCGAGCTGCAATGTTGAGCTTGAGAGGGCAGCGGCCTATATGTCGATGTCAGATTCAGTGCCCCATTGCTATTTAACAGAAGATGTCTACAATTCAATGATGGTTCGAATCAAGCCAAACCAAGTGCGAAATGTTTGCGGACAGGAGCTCGCTTCGCATTCCGAAGGCTCAAACGGTGGACAAAAATTGCTAAGAGATTTTGCTAAATTTGAAAGTCAAATGGCGCAAATTGAATCTGAACTCGATCGAACAACACAAACTTGCGTTAAGCAAAATTAACTCGCCTTTTGATCCTTGAGGTCATCTTCATGCATTTTTTCAGATAGTGTCATCGGTTTTGGCTCTACTTTTTTGAATTTAGGAACCCGGATTCCAGTGATACTTGTTTTAATAGAGCGTGCTATCAAGTCAAGTCCTCTCACCTCAGATTCAAGAGTGCGAGAAGTCAGATTTGAGCTCTCTGCAATTTGGTGGTTCAGGTCCGTAGTTTTATCGAGATCTCTCATGGCTTTATTTGTTTGAACAACACCAAGCTCTTGTTCACGTGTAGCTGAGCTAATATTGATGATTTGAGTTGAAACCAAGTGAATATCGGTCGCAATTTCTTTAAAGTTCTTAAATGCCTCCTCGGTAACACGTCTACCGACAACAACTCGCTCTTGAGTGTTTCGAACTATGTCCTCGACCTGTTTCTCTGAATCTTTAATAAGTGACGCAATTTCTGTTGCAGCTTTTCCGGACATATTTGCAAGTTTACCGACTTCTTCAGCAACGACTGCAAAGCCGCGCCCATGTTGTCCAGCTCGTGCGGCTTCGATCGAAGCATTGAACGATAGCAATTGGGTTTTAAATACTATGCTATTGATCACGTTCGTTTTATTTGAAATCTCTCGAATAATTTCTGCAATCTGTAACAGGTGATCATTTGCCTGTTGAACTGAACTCATTGACTCAACCATTTGATTCATAATACTCATGCCGCTATTCGCCTTTTGAGTGACCGAGAGCATAATTGTTTCTGATTGTTTAGCATAGTTTGAAGTTTGGCTCAGCATGCTCGACATTTCTGTCATGGCTGATGTCGTTTCTTGGACGGCTTCTGACTGCTCGCCGACACCCTTTGAAAGTGCTTCTGAGAATTTAGAAATCTCATTTGAAGTTTGAGAAAGCACATCAGATGTTTTCGAGAGTTTTGAAAGGGTTCTTTTGATCGGCTCTACGGCGCTTCTAGAAATAAAAAATACTGTAAGTGAAGATAGTACCTGAATAAGTAAAACTGCAAGTCCTCCGAGAATCAGAAGGTGCCAAAACACAGATTTGATTGGATCTGTTTTATAACCAATCGCAACTTTACCAATGACTTTGCCGTTGTAGTCCTGAATATTTTTATCAAGGCGAATAATATTAGGAGCCTGCACTATGTGAGTTGACTCCGTCATTGGTTTGCCGCGCTCATCTAAATAAACCACGTAAGCAAAGTCAGGATCGCGAGTGACGATTTTAGAAAAATTTTCGACAGCGGCGAGGTCGTAATTCGTAATGTAAGTTTGCCCAATCGTTTGCAAGAAAGTCGAGATCGATTCAATTTTAGAAGCTAAAGCGATTTCGAGAGAATGTTGAACCTTATAGAGCATTAGCCCACTAAAAAAAATCAGAAGTGCAAACGAGATGATATTCACTGGCCATAGTAAACGTGCGATCAGTGACTTTGATTCAAGCGATAAAATGACTTTAGGTTTCATTGTCTTTTTATCGGATTATTTCGACTTTTAACAAACGGGACCTTCGGCCCGAAAGTCTTGAAATACGGACTAAATTTTATTTTGTTTTTATCGCGCAAAATGGGCACGCAAAATGGGCTTGCCCAAAAATCGTCACTGATCACAAAGTATTCAGCTTTGAAGTCTCTCCAATGATTTAAATGCTTAATGGGATTGTCTCTCTACGGTACGGGTCTTGCTCATGGTATGTCTTATGAAAAAAATCTTATTTTCGCTTGTTTCTCTTTTATGCCTTTCTCAAAACTCATATGCATGGCCAGCTTGGGTTGATTCATCCGTCGCTACAGTCCGCAAGGCTTATCAGGAGCCTTCGATGCAAGACCGAATTTGTAAAAGAGTCGAAGAGTACGAGCTTCAAGATAACGAGAGCTATTTTGATCAGTCATGTGGTTCAACACATCTTTTAAGCGTTGTTAAGGTCAATCATACCGATTATGTTAATTTATTAAATCCAAAAGGCTGCCGCTCATTTGTAAATAGAGTTGCGGATTTGCAAGCACGGCTGAGTAAATTATCTTCTCCTTCTGAAGCGATGGTGCTTGCTAGTTCTGCTGACGTTTTCGCTCAAGATCTTGAGGTCCTTTGGACGTCGGTTGATAGCGAAGTGCAAATGGCATATAATAAGATTCTTCAAGATGGAGCTCCTCTTAGTTACCCATGCCTGGTTCGTCGCGCCGATCTTAAAGGTTTTTTGAAGTCGGGAGAACTAAATTCTCTTAAAGAAATAAGAATAGAAGCTTTGAAAATTAAAAAAATGGCATCTGAAAAGTATCTCTAGAGTCTTATATCTTTTCGAATTACTTGAAGCTTCGATGCAGACAATGTCTGGACCAGGACGAGAACCCACGAGACAAATTAAAATATGTTTACAGATTTAATCAGATTGTTTATTGTCGGCTCTCTAAATAGAACGGGAGAGCGCAATGATTGATCATACTGGTTTACAAGTAACAAATCCTACAAATAGTCGCAATTTTTATGACGCTGCCTTGGCTCCGCTAGGATATAAACTTTTAAAAGAAATTCCGAAAGAATTTACGGGTGGCAAAGTCGTTTTAGGTTACGGTGTACCTAGCAAGCCTGACTTCTGGGTTGCTGAAGGAAAGCCAAATGAACCTCGTGTTCATATTGCTTTTAGAGCCAAGAATACAAAACAAGTCGATGAATTTTATAAGGCGGCACTTCTAGCTGGTGGCAAAGACAATGGAGCGCCGGGTCCTCGCCCTCATTATAGTGATAAATACTATGGAGCTTTCGTATTAGATCCAGACGGACATAATATCGAAGCTGTTTTTCACGATCTTTAGTGCGAAGGACTTTGCAGCTCAGGTCTTGCCTGGACTGGCTTAAGAATACCAAAATATTCCTGCTGTAATTGAGCAAGTGGTGTTTCCCAATTCTTCTCCCAATCAATTGCAAAAATAGGTTTTGAATTTTTACCAAGTAACCATCCACGAGCAACGTGATCTATGATCGCAGAGGCCTCAAGTGGATCTTTTACCGCGACAGCAAAGAGTCGCCCCCCGATAAGTAAAGGTGCAAGAGGGCTCGCAGTTTGAGCCAACATAAAGGCCTGAAGGCCGAGCTCTCCAGGAACTGAAGTATCAAAGCCCGTCATAATATGCCAAACATCATGAGTTTGTCTGAGTCGCATCATCCCAAGAGTGATTCCATCTACAACATCTATTGACTGATAAAACTCAGGATTGAGGCCGAGCGCTAACATATGAGAGGAGTAAACTTTACCCAAGCTTCCTTCAGGAAGAAGATTGAGCTCGTTAAGATCAATCTTGCCCATTAATTTTCGTTGTCTTATGACTTCAGCACTAGCGGGATCCGATGAAATTTTTTGCTCTTCAGCATCGAGTAGTCCGAGGTCTCTTAAGCGATCGGCGATCGCAATTGCAGCTGCTGAATTATTTGGGTTGCTTGAGATTTTCATCAGACAAATATAAAGACGTATGAGATGGAACATTCGTTTCATGTCGAGCTCCTAAAAGTTCGATATGATACCAGAAAAAAAGACAAAAGCCGATAAAAGCTTTTGCCTTCAAGAGTCTATTTTGTCCATTTTTCGAGTAGAAGTTGCAAAGTAGCCGCCGCATTTTGGAGCGCTAAAGTCTTATCTTTTCGAGAATACGACAAGTCATCACAGTGAGATGAGCCTGCGATCATTGTCGCGTAGATGCGACGATTTTTCCAGGTTCCGAGCTCATCTGCAATGCCGAGTGGGCTCCATGGATCAAGACTTCCGTTTGTGAAGTAGATCTCTGAAGACTCCCTTGCGTGCATCATCGGCTCAAAATATCTGGCATTGGTGAGTGCCGTGCCTGAATGAAAAGCTTTTCCGAATGCGCGCTCACAGCCTTTTTTCATATAGTCCATATTGAGTCTTTGAGATCGAACAGACACTTTTGGATCTTGGTAAGCCGTTTGAAAAAGACCGTACTCATTACATTGTTGGTAAAAGAAAGTACGGAGATCGCTGGTAGGTCCGCCCGCAGTCGTATCGCCAATAACAGCGAATGAATAAGAATTTGGAAAGTATCCGTAGGTATTCGCCATTGTCGTCAAGAAGCCTGCGTAGTCTGCAATAACGTCAGTTGTTTTAAATGAATTGCAGAGAACACTTGTTAGGCGATATTGGACCGCCGCTGCTGCGACGTCAGCGATGCCAAACAAGAAATCATCTGGATCTGTGAGAGTGTCGGCACCAAACTGTTTACGAAGCGCTGCAAACTGAGTTGGATCACCAACTGCATTTTCAGCAAACGCAACGACCTGACGGAGTGAATTTCCGCAAGCATCACCCATATCTTTGCTCATTTGCAAATCGTATGATTGATCATCGTCGATTACGTGCATTGGAGCAGATGAGGCCCAAGAGCCTCTTACCAAGTGAGGATAGGTGAGGCGAAAATCCGCAGATAGCATTCCAGAATAAGATCCGCCGGCAACAATCCAAGGGCCTTTCATGTTTTTTTCACGCTTTAAGTAAGTCACGATTTCAGCAAAGTCAGCAAGAGCCTGTGGCATATTCATCCAGCGCATATTCTCGACTGTATTTTGCGGAAAGGGTTGGCTCGAGCCGTAGTAGCGATGCTCAATCACGACGACAGACGCATTAATCAATTTAGCCCAAGGAAACATGTATCGAACATCAGATGGGCTACATGCAGTCTCACCACAAATGTAAAATATAACCGGAGAATTTTCGTCGACTGAATAACCAGGTGAAACCCAGTAATTTTCGGTAAAGGTTCGACGATCAAATATATTCCAGTGATCAAGTGTCTGCTGATATGTAAAAGCATTGACAGGAATATCATCCCGAACACTTGTGAACTCGTCAGCCTGTTTAATTTTTCGAATTCCCAAAGGTGCTGCGTTTGCAAAGCTTCCCAAGAGAATAGTAAATACTAAAAGCGATTTCAAATTTCTCACTTAAATTTCCCCCTTTTTTTTTGTCGTTTTAGGCTAACAAAATCATCAGCCAATTTACAAGCGACAAAAGGACCAGGTTATTTCTTAAAACAAAATACGGTCTTGCAGTTTGAATATTTTATATCGCAGCACGCACGAAATGAAATAAAAAGCCTGCTACGTTGGCACGCAAGTTTGCAATATTTGCCTACAGGTGAGTCTTAAGAGGTAGTTATGAAGATATTCTTGGTGGGTTCTGCATTTTGCATTCTGACATATTCGCTTTGTGCACAATCGAAAGTTATAGCACATTGCTCTGGCTTCGTTCTTCCAAATGGTTTGGCGCTATCGTTTGATTACGTAACAGACCCCAAGAGCACGGGTCTCTCAAAGCCTGAGATTCATTCATACGAGCAATACTCACGACAACCTAATGCCCCTATTAAGTATTTAGGGCCTGAGGTTTGCGAAGGTACCAATCACTCAGATGGACCCAAGATTATTTGTGTTACTGAGCTTTCTGAAACCTACACGCTAGATCCAAGAACTAAAACGGGCACTGAGACAGGAGACGGATATCGCGCTCCTTATAAGTGTGAGTTCTTCTAAGAAATCTTTCAAATAAAAATTCACGTCAGATGCAAAAATAAAAAAGCCGTTCTCCAAAAGAGAACAGCTTTTTTGAATGATCTGCTTATTAA
This sequence comes from Bdellovibrionales bacterium, assembly GCA_043739525.1. Taxonomy (GTDB): domain Bacteria; phylum Bdellovibrionota; class Bdellovibrionia; order Bdellovibrionales; family JAMPXM01; genus JAYTQQ01. The sequence continues at coordinate 1,051 of JAYUEB010000296.1, read as the reverse complement.
CTTTTACTTTCTTGCTTTGTAGGTGCGAGAAACGGGTTGTCCGGTTTGAACCAAGTAACCTTTAATTGTAACTAAAATAATTTTTGGATTGAAGAGAGATGAAGTACTTTCGCCATAAAATGATTCAACTCGAACGAGAGCGTTTTGATTCGAGGGACCTAAGCGGATAAGAGACTGAACATCACAAACTCCGTTTCGTACGATCGCAGAAACTTCAAGTCGTGGATCTGCAATGTCGTGATCGACTTCATTTAAATCGCTCAAAGTGACATAGAACATTTTTTCTTGAATTTTAGATGCCGCAGTAACGGACATGCGCTTTTCAACTTCGGATCTGAGTACTGTGTTCATGGCTTTGAAGTCAGTTCCGTTAATAAGCCAATAGAAATCAAAAACGGGTTGATCAAGGTTATCGTTAGTAAAATTGCAGGCGGCATCTGTTTTGGTATAGACGATCAAAATGTTTTCCGGATTTCGATTCTTTTCAACCGTCAAAACTTTTTGATGTGGGCCTATTTCTGGAACAGATGTAATAATCTCCGCAAAAGCGGAGTGACTCTGTAGTAAAACAAGCGTCGAAAAAAGAAACGATTGGCTAATAGATTTTAGTTTCATAAAATTGAGGCTTCTCCTAGCAAGGAACGAGCATTTTAATCGATTCATGAGTGAAACTCCAATATTTCAAAGCTCTAAACATTTTTACATTTTCAGAGACAAAACTTGTCACTTGAATAGGGCCCAGCTCAATGGGCGCAAAGCATGCGTCCTTATAAGAATTTTGGCAATTTAATTCTCTCGTCCTGCGGCTTAACCGCGTTTTCACTCGAAAAACAGGACCTCAATATAAGAAATATTTTGTTTTCGAGTTGTTAATAGAGCCATTTCGCTCAGACGATGAGCGAGCTTTTCAAGATGCAAACACAACATGTGAAGATTTTATTTTCTCGAGACGGGACCAAGTACCAAAACTTAAAACTCAAGATAGATTTGAATTTAACTAAGTTTAAAAAAAACATTACCATATTGGAGTCCAAGAAAATTTCATCAAGGT
>JAYUEB010000295.1:0-5548 GCA_043739525.1 Bdellovibrionales bacterium | reverse complement strand
TAGTCTTGCCGTTTTTATTCCGATTAGTAGTTGGATGGCAGACCGCTTCGGAACTCGCAGAGTTTTCGGTTACGCAATTGGGATCTTCACATTTGGATCCTTGCTATGCGGCCTTGCGAGCAACATTCACTTTCTGGTTTTGTGTCGCATTTTGCAGGGGTGTGGCGGAGCCATGATGGTCCCAGTCGGAAGGCTTACTCTTGTGAGATCTTTTGCAAGATCTGAATTAATACGCGCGATGAGTTTCGTGGCAATTCCATCTTTGATTGGTCCGATGTTGGGGCCACTTGCAGGCGGACTCATAGTCGGGTTTCTACATTGGCGAATGATCTTTTTTGTTAACTTGCCAATCGGAATCTTGGGACTCATTTGGGTTCTCAAGTATCTTCCTGACTATCGTGTTGAGAAGTCTGAGAAGCTCGACTTTGTTGGCTTAATCTTGTTTGGCAGTGGTATTGCGCTCTTATCGTACGTCTTAGAAGTTTTCGGCGAACACACTCTAACAGGTCGTGAAGTTTTTAGTCTGTTGGGTCTTGCGGTTTTATTGCTATCGGCTTATGGGGTTCATGCGCGATCGATTCCGTTTCCCGTTTTAAGATTAGGTTTACTCAAAATTCGCACACTGCGAGCGACCGTTCTCGGAAATTTCTTTACTCGAATAGGTGCTGGAGGAATGCCATTCTTGCTCCCTCTACTTTACCAAGTGGGTTTAGGATATACACCGATTCAATCTGGATTACTCATTATGCCTCAGTCGTTGACCGCAATATGTTTTCGTTATTGGGTTCCCGATATTATTACAAAATTTGGTTTTCGAAATTTATTGCTAGTTAACACGATCGTGATTGGTTTGCTCATTACCGTTTTTGCAACTGTTGGCCACGAAACAAGTATTTGGGTGATCGTCTTGCAAGCTTGCGGCTTTGGATTTTTCTCTTCCTTGCAGTTTACAAGTATGAATAGCCTCGCATATGCAGACGTCGATGAAAAGAACACGGGAATGGCAAGCACGATTGTGAGTACGATCCAGCAAATGTCTTTAAGCTTTGGCGTTGCAACGGCGTCACTTGTGACAAGTATTTTTATTGTTGATCGCTTTCACTCAAGCCCCGAGGAGATGATCTCTGGAATTCATAAGGCCTTTGTAGCGCTAGGTCTTCTGACAATATTCTCAGCCTTTGGATTCGCGGAGCTAAAAGTCGATGACGGTGAGAATGTCAGTAATCACCATCGAATTGTCCACTAAATGAAACTATTTCCTGAGACTGTGAGAGCTTGAGATACTCTTCTGAGAGCACCTCGAGCAAGCGGGACGCGTTTTTTTGAGGTCAAAGCAAAAAATGCTCGCGAGGGCACGAGCCCGAGTGCTCTCCGAAGAGTATCTCACGCTCTCACAGTCTCAGGAGCCAGTTTGATGAGTTATTGTAGGCCGTTGCCTCTTAGAATTCTTAGAGTCATGTCTCTTGCTTGATCACCGGCTGGACGTTTTAAACTTTGGGCATCGTCATCTACAAATTTCAGAACGGTTAGCAGTTGAAAGCCGTGACCTTCTACGTGTCCTAGAAACCAACCGATACGAGTTCTTCCGTTTGCTCCTATAAATCCTGAACCTGTTTTTCCGCTCATGAAAAAGCCGTGGGGGAGACTTTCAAGTTGCGTGATCTGTTTTGTCTTTTTGTATGCGTCTGGTGAAACTTTGAAGGTTCCACGCCAGAAGCCCTTCATAAATTCGAGTTGTTCCTTAGGAGAAATTTGCAAACTTGCAGAGCCCGGTCCTTTTGATCGGGTGCTGAGCCAAGCGCTTGTGAGGCCCCCGGACATATCTTGGTTGCCATAGTTAAACATTTTGAGATATCCAGCGATTTTTTCTTTGCCGATTTCGGGAGCGATAATTTGAGAAACCCAAACGACCGAGTCTTTCATCCAACTTGCAACAGTTTGATCTTGGTTCCAGGCGGCGATAGGTCGATTGACACCGTCCCATTTAAAGCTTGTGTCTTCATCGACAATGACCTTTGAATCAAACGCCATAAGCGCTAACGGAATTTTAAAAGTAGAAAGTGCTGGGGCTCGCTCTGAGCAAATTGGTCCGCCTCTCTCAGCGACAATCTTGTCGGTATTGAGATCGAAGGCGATAAAACACGCATCCAGATCATTAAAAATCTCTTCCCGAACTTTGAGCTTGCCAGAGTTTGGCCTATGCAAAGAAGCGCAACTGACAATGAGACAGAGAACAGAAATGATAAAAAGGATGCTCTTCATGATGATGACCTCAAAATCTTTCGTCAATAATACGTTTGAGCTTGCCTGTACGTGAATTAGACACAAGTTGTTCGGGTTTTACAAATTCAATAGCCACTGGATGCATCTTTTTTTCTCGAGGAAGATCTGCACAAACGGGACGCTCTTTTTCGAGAAGCTTGAGAAGTTCAACTGGCTGCATATTACTTTGAGAAGTCTTGGCTATTCTTAAAACAAGTTGGTCAAGTTTATCAAAGTGCCTGATAACAATTTGAAAGCCTGCTGATTCGAGCTGTGCTTGATGGTCGTGTAAAAAACTTGCGAGATCGTCGTAGTAGAGAGTTGTGGGGCCTACGCGGGCGCCCTCGTCTGAACGGCCTAGAATTTTAAATTTTCTATCGCCTTTCGTTTGAGGCTCGAGCCATTCACCGAGATCTCCAACTGGATACCGAATAATGGGCATGAGTTTCCGAGTGAGATTAGTGAGAAAAATTTTTCCGCGACGTCCGACTTCTTCAATCGGTTTACCTGTGTCGGGATCTAATATTTCAACGATGGCAAATTTTGAAAAAACGCGATGTTCTTCTGGTCCACATGTAGAATCTGCAAATCCGACGTGTCCACCATCAACACTTGCATAGCCGATCGAGCGAATATCGACGCCCTTAAAAAGAGAGGCAAGGTGAGATCTTTGGTCTGGATAAAAACTCTCACCACCAAAAAGAATTTTACGAGGAGCGTGAACGCCTTTGCGAGCAAGAGCTTCTGCAATTTTCATAATGGTCGTAGGAGGACCGGCCCAGACATCAACTTTAAACTCATTAAGGACTTTCGCAATGCTTTCCATATCGGCAGTGCCACCTAGGGGAAGCTGAATGGTCTTGCTATTTGAAGACTCAATCGATTTCATAATAAAAATAAATGATGCGTAAAGATCTCCGGCGTAGAAGAAATTTGCGACTCTTTCGCCGTCTTGAATTGCAGCGCGACTCATGCCTTCTCCGAAGATCTCCGCGAGAGTTTGCCATTCGTCTCGTGAGAAGTATGAAAATTTAGCGTTTCCTGATGTTCCGCCGCTTTTGAATACGATGCCGTCTGCCTGAGGGCCGGTGAGAACTTTATTTTGATTGGGATTATTCATTGGCCAGAACTGGGCGCTATCAATGACAGGCAAATCTTCGATCTTTGTATCGTCCGGCAAATTTTTATAAAGCTCTTTATAAAAATGAGAGTTCTTTTTAGCAAATTGATAAATTTCTTGAAACGAATACGACTTCATTCTATTTTCCTCGTTGATCAACAATTCTAAAAAGTTTGCCACTTCCTGGAGATCTGAGCAATTGACCCTTGTCCGCGGCTTTAATTTGGAACTCAAGGGACTTTTCATCTGTTACCAATTCAAAAAGATCAGGATATTTCACTAATAGGGTCGTGCGAATCTGTTCGATGCTCAGATTTGAATTTGCAGCGAAAGCTGATAAATCGATGATCAGTTCCAGTCGATCAAATTTTTTCGGCTTGGTTAGGATGATTTGAAATTCATGAGAATATGAAAATTCGTTTGAGAGAATTTGTCCAAATTTATTATAATTTAGAAATGCGCCGGCGGCTCGAAAAATATCTCCGTGTCGACCGAGTAATTCGAAGCGGGGAGACAGTCTTCCGCAGCCGCAAAGCCCATTGACCCAGCTACCAAGGTCTCCGATGTCGTATCTCAAGAGATTCAGACCTTGTCGACCATAACTTGTGAAAACCATGCGGCCTGGATTGCCGTCTTTGACTGGAATATCTTCTTCTAGGTCAAGTATCTCGAGATGATGTAGGTTTTGGTGTAAGTGATGAACTCCTTGATCGCATTTATCACATTGATATCCGAGTGGACCCATATCAACGCTGCCATAGGTAGCCGAAATGATCGATTGAATTCCAAATTCATTTTTGAGGCGATCGATTTGCCTTTTATTGAAGGCTTCTCCTCCAAAGAATATTTTTTCTACACATCGGTTTTGTTTGAGTAGTTCGCCTTGAGATTCGAACAGCAATGAGAGGTAGGAAGGCATTCCCATCAACACATTCACTTTGTTTTTAATAATTGTTTGGGCAACAAATTCAAAATCCATGTGCGCCGTCATTGGAAATTGAACAGCTTTGAGGTCTTCTAGCACTGAGAAGATACTCAAGAAGCTACCATACAGACCGCCGCTAAAAAACAGGTTCATACACTTGTCTTTAGAGGGATTAAGGCCAGCGGCCAAAAGCCCATCAGCAGCAAACTTCATTTGTCTGTGGTAATCGAGATAAGTAAATACCGAAATTTTGGGCTCGCCCGAGCTTCCGCCGCTTTTGAAGAAAAGCTCAGCGGCATCTGACGGAGGAACCATTTTTTGAAAGTCTTCTTTCGTCATCAATTTTTTTGGAAAATTGACCAGCTCAATTTTATTCAATTGTAAGTCGTCAATAGTTGCGTATTGGTCAATACCGCAGTTTTGCTCTAGGCTCACCTTTTTCATGTATCTTGTTAGTGCGGAGACACCATCGTGAGGTTCGCCTGCATAGCTCGAAAGCATCTCGCCTAGTGGGCGTACTCGAGTAGCTCCAGCTTTAAAAAAGCTCTGCATAAGCTCAAAGAGTTCGTCTCGCTCACAGCCAAGACCCACCGTTTGAAGGTATTGGCTCAGCGGTCTTAAAGTTTTCAAAAGACTTTCGCGCTTCATCGGTTTTAGCCAAATGGTGCGATACAATGGCGAAGCTCGAAGTCCTGAACGATTATCAAGCAGGATTCTCCAGGTCTTGTTGTCCGCTTCGATGACTTTGGTAAAATCTTGATGGAGCGCTCTCTCTGTTTCGGTTACTAAGACGTTTCGAGTTATTTCAGCGGCCTCAAGCCCCGTCGGCATATTGAGTTTTTCAGTCTTAGATTTATTTATAAAGGCAGCTTTAAGTTTCTCAGCAAATTTTTCAAGATCTGAGAAAGAAGCATTTTCGAGAAAGAGACATTGTGGACTTGAACAAGCTTGTTGATCGAAAAGAAAAACGTCGTTTGCAATTTGATCATATATCTTGGGATCAGTTATTTTTCTTTGAGTGACATAAGAAAACGAAATGCGATGACCCCATTCGATGAGTCTTGCTCGAGACGGAGTGATCTTGCGAATTTCATTTAAGGACTCTTCTCCGCCCCAAGCGACAACGCCGTCAGCTTCGTTCATAATAGGAATCAATAGGTCTTTTTCCTTTGATGAAATCTTAGCGACAATTAAAAGATCTTTCCAGGCTTTAGCAACTGGATCTCTAAAGAACTCCTCGA
>JAYUEB010000294.1:0-1812 GCA_043739525.1 Bdellovibrionales bacterium | reverse complement strand
TTAAGAAGTTTGCGATTGCAGAAACCAAGAGAAAAACTCTGCGCCGTCCGTCGAGTAATGAGTCAACCGTTGTGGTTCCATCTTTTAATTTCTGAGTTAAGAAAGCGGAGTTTGTTTTCTCAACACCTTCGGTTGCATTGTAAAACTCGACAAGAGCCTCAAGCTCGTGTGCAAGGGCAGTCGAATCTGCGATTTCAGCACGCTTGCTCAACTTGATGTTAACCAAAGCTGCCATAGCCGAAATCGGCGAAGAAGAATCGGAATTATTTACATCATTCTCCCATGTGACATTCAACTTTTCATCAAGGAGCAAGATACTTGATAAACGTTTTGTGAAATTGCCAAGAATAACTCCCGCATCACCTGTGAAAAGCGTAAACAAGATGTCTTTTGGAAAAAACTTTTGGTCAATACTCTTAAGCCTTGGGTCTGAAACGAAGTCATTTACTTTCACATTTCCTAATAGGCGATCAAATGAGTTCGACTCCCAATCACGGAAGAAGTAAACCATGCGACTCAAACCACGAAGCAATTCGGCTTGATCTTCAACATCTGATTCAAATTTATTTTGGTCAGCAGGATAGCCGTGAAAAGGATCCGTCACGATAAGTGCATTAGGTACGACAAACGAAATCGGATTATCAAAGAAATTCTGAAGATCTAATTTCGATTTGGCTGTTCCGTCGGGATCAATTGCAAAGTTGAGAGAACTGAACCTTTCAGTCGCAGATATTCGAAAGCCACCGATGCAAAGTGCTTTATTAATTTGAGAGAGCATTTCTCTCATGTGAATTTGCTCAGGTCCTTGCTTTGAGGGTAGCATTTTTTGGACTGCTGCCGTGGTACTTCCAACCGGAATATGACTAAACAAGTTCTGTTGCAATTCCCAACGAGCTTCAAGAGCTGACATCGAAGACCCAAGAGTAGCAGCACCCACTCGTTGAGATTTATTTTTGGTAAAAGTGAGTTGCTTAGAGCTTGCAAGTTTAACGTGAACATCTGTCAACTCAAGTGCGGTCACTCCCAAGGTCTTTTCAAGCAAATAAGATTTTGCCCATTTATCGACTCCTGGGCTCAAAAATCCTTTGAGATCTTTCGAGATACCGGCAAATACTTGCCCCTCATGCTTGAAGGCTTGGTTAATGCGATCGATAAGAATTTGAGGTAACTCATCTTTTAAGATTGGCGTTACCGTCGCAATCAAAGTCGCAGAAGCATATTGAACCGCTCCTACATTTACTTGATTTTTAAGTTTATCAATTCCGTAAGTTTTAATTTGCGGAAGAATTTGTGAGTCTTTTGCCAAAATCGTGTAGATGTCGAGTCCGCAGCTTTTTCCTTCAAGGCAATCAAGTTGGCTGTCGCTTGCTCCGTTTAAAAACTTGTAAAGCGCAGGAGACATAGATTCAAACTGAGTTTTTCTTTCACCAGGATCAAGAAGTCTCCAGACCGCTACTAATATTTTAAGCCCGTCATTTTCATTTTTTGCTGAGTCCACCAGAGTTCCAAGGTCGGTTCCCTGTTTTAATTGCGCTTTCGTTTTATCATCGATGTCGACACCGAGAAGACTCGTCACTTTGAATATATCGTTGATGAAGGTGTTTAAATTTTGCTCGTGGCTCATTGACGATAAAATAACCTGAGCTTTAGAGGCCAGAGGTTTAAATTGCTCGTCTATTCCAGAGATGAGTCCGCTATAAACGCGGGGATCAAGCTTTGCGGCCTTCCAATCTTTTTCAAGATCAGAAATATACGACTGAGCAAAACTCACCACTTCATCAATTTTCAACTCTTTGCCAGGCCAGCGATATT
>JAYUEB010000293.1:0-5551 GCA_043739525.1 Bdellovibrionales bacterium | reverse complement strand
CAATTACGGCAAATCACTTAAAGATTGTACAGTAATGATCGTCCATTAATCTTACGCAATTTAATATTATTGAATAAATACAGCATCATACGGACTGGCTCAATCTGGCACTTTGATTGCTCTTACTGTTTAATATGAAAACACTTATCGTCAAATCATTGATCCTAGTAGCGGCCCTTATCCAAACTTTCGCACTCTTTAGTTGTTCGAGTGGAGGCGGAGGTTCATCAACTCCGGTTGCGACCTACTCACTACTCGGTGGTCAATGTTATAACAACTTGAACCAACCGGTTACGCTGAGCTTATGTTCAACGAACGGTTACAGTTTAAATACATTAGGTCAATGTATCAACACTGCAACTCAACAGCTTGCACCTTCACAAACTTATTGCACAACTGGTTTCGGCGGAATCGGAACAGGTGTCGCGGGCTACGGATATGTGAACGGTCAGTGTGTCCTTCTCGCAAATCCAGCGCAGATCGCACCTTCAACCACCTACTGCTCAACAACTGGAATCGGCGGTGTCGGCACTTCACAAGTTTGTATTGGTCAATATACTTGGATAAGCCCATACGGCGGACGCCAAACTGGAATTTGCCAGTCCTACGGTGGAATGAACAATTGTTCAGGCTACACGATGATTAATTCTTTAGGCCAATCGGTTCTTTGCCAATAAAAACTTGAGGGTGCTAATCCGCACCCTTTTTCTTAATGCTTATCTTCGTAAATCTCTTTGCTCGTTCTATTCTCTTCACGATTTAATCTTCTTTGTTGGCGTTTTGTAAGAGTGCCACCGTTGGCTTTTACTTCTCTTGCCTCTTGTCGTTTGATGGATGCTTCTTGATGTTCCACTTTAGCGGCTTCTTCTGGACTCATCTTGCCACTTTCAATCCCGTTTGCAATTCGCTCTTGTTGAATTTTCTCGCGCCTATTCACTTCAGCACGTCTGGGATGTTTTTCTGCGAAGCTTTCGTCCGCTAAAACATTTGAAGTTGAAAGTGTTGTTGCTAATGCGATTAGGATTAAGAATGTGTTTTTCATAAGTACCTCCTGGTTGAATCTAGTATCATCTATGATATTAAATTCTTCGTGAGTCCGAAATGAAAAGTTTTTTACCTATTTGAAAAACGACTCGAATTGAGTCAGAAATTTAATGGTTCTCGTAAATTAAGATCTGTCATTTTAGTTTTGGGACGCGTAAGACGAATCTCAGTCTCAAAGAGCTTTTCCACTTCTTCTGCACCTTTTTGGATGGAGACCGCTCGAAACTTCTCTAAGATGATTTTTGCCGTAATCATTGCCGTCGCCTGAGACGTTCCTGTCATTTTACCCATTTTCCCATTTGGTAAACTAGACCAAATATCCTTGCCAGGTGCTCGTATGCTAACCGAAAGCTTTCCGAAGTTACTCGTTGGCAACAATTTACCTTCATCATCTGTCGCAGAGACCGCAATGATATTCGATAAGTGATAGCTCGCAGGAAAAAACGGAAAGAGATCATTGTCGGTATGATCATTCCCAGCCGCCGCGATCACGATGATCTTAGCAAGTTGTGCCTTCAAAAGAGCCTGATATTCCTGAGAAGATGAGCTGCGCCCACCAGCAGAGTAATTGATGATACTCGCACCCATTTTAGTTGCGTATTCAATTGCTTTCGCTGTTGCCTGTAGCACCTGCTCTCCCGAAGCTCCACTGTCGAAGAATTTAAGGACCATGATTTTCACAGGAGCATGCTGCTGATTCACAGTCGTCTCGAAGAGTGTTTTATCAATTGAGTCAGGCTCTCGTGAAATCTTAAGACTTTTACTTTGCGAAACAATGATACCTGCTACGTGTGTCCCGTGACCAATATGATCACTGATTTCGTTGTTATTAGCTAAAAAATTCCATCCGTGAACGTCGTCTATGAATCCATTCAAATCATCATCTATATTATTGTTTGAGCGATCTCTCCCATACTTGTCGAATCCGGTTTCACCTGGATTCGTCCAAATTTGATCCTTTAGAATGGGATGATTAATATCGATACCTGTATCAATCACCGCAACAATTGGAAGACGCGCGTTTGTCGGTAGAGGCAAGGCCTCTGCATTTTCAATCCCACCTAAGATCGAAAGTGCTCCGAATACATTTAAAACTACATTCTGGCATTTCAAGTTCATTTTTGAACCTCCTTGCCTTGAACTCAAATGCAAAAGGAGGCCACACTCAATTCAGTTTTAAATCGATTAGAGATGGAAATGACATGACACTGTCAGGGTAAATTCGAACAGCGAAAATCACCTGACAGTGGCTTTGATTTTAGAATCTTGTGTTCGACATTGACGATGTCGAACTATCTTTCAGGTAAGAGTGAATATTCTATGCGACTCGTTCTGGGACAATCGCCAGCTGAGCAATCGTATACTGATCGCGGCCATTGTGCTTAGAAGCGTAAAGTGCATTGTCAGCCCGTTTGAGCCACTGATCAACTGCTTCGCCTGCGAGAAGCTGAGCGATGCCCATCGAAGCCGTAAACTTGATTTGATGTTCACCATGAACAAGAACATCTTTACGAATACGTGCGAGAGCATCTTCCGCCTTTTTCACGGCATGCTCTAAGGCGAAGCCTGGGAGCAAAACCACAAATTCTTCGCCACCAATTCGGCAAACCATATCTTCAGGGCGCGGAAACATCTCATGTAAAACATGAACAAATTCTTTTAAAACGAAGTCACCAATATCATGCCCATAAGTGTCGTTAATTTTCTTAAAAAAATCGATATCTAAAATGATCATCGAAACCGGGTTTTCAGAAATTTCGAAAATGGTCTTGCAACGTTTTGCTTGCTCATCAAAGCTTCGACGATTGTAAGCGCCAGTGAGATGATCCAGGTTGACGGCTTTGTGAGCGTCTGAAAGCTGTCTCTTGATTATTGAAAGATTGCGTCTAATCGACTTGATCTTTTTTTGCCTACGTTCGTCTTTTTGAGTATGCGTGCCAATATAGAGATTAATAAATTCTCGCGAACGCGCTCTAAGAGCATCGATCGAGTTACTTTCAACCGCCTCACGCAATTGATCGAGACTCGATTTCACTGCGTCGTCGTTCTTCTTTTCAATCGTTAATTCTTCAGCAAGCTGATCAGCGAAATCCCAAATAATACCTTTAAAATCTTCGAAGGTATTCTGAATGTAGCCGTATTCTTCTGTTCGATAGCTTGAAAACCATTGCCGAAAACGAAAAAGTGTATCTTGGTTTGTTTTTGATTGAACAAGCTCTTTTGAAAATTTATCAAGTACTTCACGAACCTTGCGAATCGGATGTTGTTCGATTTGAAAGAGGTTACGATTGTAGACGTCGATGAGATAAAGAATTGTTGCGTGCTCTTCAGATAAAGGCTGCGATTCTTCTTTTGATTCAATAGTTAATCCGAGTTGGTCGAGTAGATTAGACATCCAAAGCTTCATCAAAGCCTCCTGTACATGAATGCTTCGGTAAAATGTGAATTCGGGTGAATGGACTTAGGGCTGGTAACAAAATAACTTGGCCATTTAGCTCACTGATTTTGTTACCAGAGCTTAAGGACAGCTTTGCCCTGGCACTGAGATGATATCATCAATCGCTAGGCCTCCGGCTGGCGGAAAATTAGTGTCGAAAAATTGCCCCTTACCTTCTGATGCCATGGCACTCAAATTTTGTGCACTAAAGGAATATTGCGAGTCGTTGATCGGATCAAACAAAACCATACTGGTAGTAGCGAGGCCACCTTTTGAAATTGCTGCAGTCGTTACTGAGTCAATCATTGTTTTTAAATTTAGAATCACAGGATCATCAACATCTGTTGGCTGTCCATCTGACATAAAAACTAAAACATAATTCCACTGAGTTGTAGTACTGTCTTCCGAAATCATCGTTTGCACAGCATCGATAGCTGAACCGTAGCTGGTTCCGCCAAAACCATCGAACTGTGTAAACTGGGAAAGAGCTTGAATCAGATCCCTACTCGTACCAAAGACTGATCTTGGAACAGATTTTACAGATACATCAATAAATTTTTGAGTTGCGGGGCTAAACACGTAAGCGTCATCTGAAAAGTAGCCAAAAGCATAGGTAAAATTTGTTTTTGCTCCATACTTCGCTATAAAATTTCGAAGCGTCTGCACGCGAATGGACTGACTTGGATCAGTTGTGAGAGTTGAACCTGAGTTATCAACCATAAAAATAATTCTTAAGTTTTCAGTTGTTTGATCAATAGTTCCAACACATTTAGGCGGAGGCGGACTCACAAGAACAGGAGGAGGAGATGGTATTTGCTGAGCGCTATTCGAAGCCTTCGATGCAAAATTCACTTTGGTACAGCCAAGTGACAAGAGAATTATGAGACCCACTAAATTTTTCATACCCATTCACCTCGTGAGAACGACATACCTTAAGCGCCTTTAGGTTAAAGCCTTCTCGGCATATCAATGCCCGTGACAAAGTGTTTTTTTATGGTACAGAACTCTCCATCTCGGGGAAAACCTATGAAATGGATTTGTATTTCAGTTCTTTTGTTTTCGTGTAACCAATACGAGGCGTTCTTAAGCCAGACTCCATCCTCTCTGGCTTCAAAGGCAATTTTCTTAGGTACCTCGGGTCATGATAATCGAACTGCGATGACTTCCACAGAATTTCCGTGGAGCTCAATTGGAAGGCTCATGAGAAGGCATCTCAATGGCTCATCAAATGCTATCTGCACAGCCACTTTAGTTGGAAGACATATTCTATTGACGGCTGCTCACTGCGTCCTTGAGAACAATCAAATTCAAAGTATCACTTTCCAAGTTGGCTACAATAATGACAACATGCTCGCTACTTCAAAATCAAATCACATCAGTGTTGGCACCTATACTCCAGACAATAATCAACATGATCGTGATTGGGCTGTCGTCGAACTAGAAGACGCCTTAGGTGACAAATACGGGTGGATGGGTGTGCATGATACAACACAAGACAAGCACTATCCAATTCTTGTTGAGTTCGTAGGATACTCCGACAATTTTCAAGCCATGAAAACTGCAAGTGTCCAAACAGATTGTCAGATCAATGATTACTTTCAAGATTGGACTTTTGGACACAATTGTTCTGAAGGCCCTGGCGGCTCGGGTGGGCCTCTATTCGCTTATCTCAACGGACATTATGTCATTTACGGCGTCAACACTCGAGGAAATGATGGCAAAATTTATCCTCGTTATACGCCCATATTGTCAAATATTTCAGTCATGACCTCTGCTCTGGTGGATAAAGTGATCGAATACAAAAACAAATATGATTAATTTATTTTGAGCTTGAGAAACGCGGTTAGATCTTCTGCGAGATCAAGAATTTTTTGTTCCACTTCGACTTGATTGGATTTTTCAAACTTCCAAACACATAAACTTGCATCTTTAGCTTTTAAGTCCGTGCGAATCCCTTTAAATCCCGCTTCTTTCAGTTCTCTTAGGAATTGCTCAAATCGTGAGATATTCCATGCTTGGAGAGGCTCCAACTCTTGACCTATTTCCGTTGAGAGTACCAGCCCCGTGACA
>JAYUEB010000292.1:0-5559 GCA_043739525.1 Bdellovibrionales bacterium | reverse complement strand
ATCTGAAACTCGAAAAGTGAAATGGGTGAACTTCAAGTTTCAATTAAAGTATTGCTTGATCTTAGTCGTAATCGGTTTGGGGTTTTCAGTTATTTCGGGTGTGTACTCGTATACTTTTATGAAGGTTACGATTTCAGATCTGATTGGTAACAATACGCGTTTGCTTGAACAGTACTTGCTGCCATTCATCTTCAATTTCGTTATTGTCAGTCTCGCCTTTAGCGTGATTCTCTTTTTAACTGGACGTATTTTATCTCAGCGTATGGCTGGACCCATTTTCGCCTTTGAGAAATACGTAGACGATCTTATCAATGATCGCCCACGTGTTTTAAGATTGCGTGCAAGTGATGAATTTAAACAGCTTGAGAAACTCGCTCTCAGAATTTCGAACGAGCTGATCGTAAAAAATAATTTACCTACCGCAAGTCCTTATCCAAAAGTGAAACTTGTGGATGATCTCACTCCTGCACCTGAGTCTGAAGAGCTTAAAGCTAAGCTCGCTTCAAACAAGTAAAATTATTTAGCAGTTGGTGTACATTTATATACGAGTCCAGTTACATGAAAAGTAACAGTCGCTCTTTTTGGTGGATTTTCGATTCCAGCAATTTCCAGCACGGTCACGTTTTTAGCTTCATAAGTTGAATTGTCGAGAAGTGCGACTTCAGGAACACGGTGCACAGGCACATAAGTGTTGAATCCACGAGATTGTTCATGAAGGTATTGAGCACCTTTTGAATCCACGTCAATTGAAACCATAGCAGCGTCAGTCATCTGAGCTGGGTTAAAGCAGCTGTAGATTTCTTTGTAGGACTGTGGTCCCTGTGCTGCTAGCGCACCAACACTAAAAGACAAAGAGAGAATAGCAAAAGCGAATTGTTTCATAAATACCCCTATTTATTTGACGTGACGATTTCGTCACATTTATTTGTTTGAAAGGGTATATAGCAAGACTGATACCAACTTGAGAGCCGCGTTTAATCGTTGCTATTAGAAATTGAGAAATTTATTCAGTACTTGGTCTCATTTCGGGTTCAATCTTTTTCGATCTCATTCGCAAACTGAAAGTCTCCGCTCGGGTAAGCGTGAAAATTTTTTATCCGACGACCAACAATGGCGATATCAAGATCATACCAAAGAGGAATTACGGGGAGGTCATCAAAGACAATTTTTTGAGCTTCCTGGTAGAGCTGCTTTCGCTTGTTGAATTCTTCGGTTTGAAGAGCTGCTTCAACTAGCTGATCAAAATGGGGATTCGAATAAAACCCACGGTTGCGTCCAGGAGGAGTTTCTTTTGAGTGAAAAGCTTGACGATAAATGTCGGCATCTATAAGTCCTACCCATTTTGATAAAGCCAAGTCAAAATTTCCGGACTTAATATCTGAATAAAAAGTACCCCACTCAAAGCTCTGTTGTTTAAACTGAAGACCCAATTTCTTGAATTGATCAACAAGAACGGAGACATTTTCGACTGCGCTAGCCGCGTTTGAGCTCTTGAAATTAATTTTTATATTCTTTAAATCCAAATCTTTAATAAGTAGCTTTGCGGCTTCTAAATTGTATTCGGGATTTTTGAGCTCGGTATTGAACATCGGATGAATGGGCGACAGTAAAGAGGTCGCGGGCAAGGCGAGATTTTCAAGTTTGTAAGTTAAAAGGTCTTTTCGATTAAGAGCTAGATCCAGAGCTTGTCGCACGGCTAAGTTCTTAAAGATGTCACGCTTCAGGTTAATCAAAAGATAGGTCATCGATAAGCTCGGATTTTTTTGTACGATAAACTCGCTATCACGTTTAATAAATTCCTCGACTCGTCGTAAATCGATTTCATTTTCGGCAATGTCGACTTCATGAGAGAGAAGCTTCAGAAACCTCGTGTAGTCGTCGCGAATAAAAGAGAAACTTAAAAATTTTATCTTTGGTCGAACAAGTGAGGCATCGGTTCGAGCCTGTAATTGAATGAGGTTGCTCTCGTCCTTTATAAGAAAAAAGTTACCACTTCCAATCGGGTGCACTCCAAAACCGAAAGGATCACTTTGAATCAGCCTTTTAGGCAAAATTTTGACGACCCGGAGATCGGTCAAAAAAGATGATGAAAACTTTTTAAGTTTAATCTTAAGTTCGTGTTCATTACCTGAATATCGGGCTTCGATATGATCAATCATTTTAAAGTTGCTACTAAAAGGACATTTTGGATTCATGAACTCAGCAAACGAAAATAAAATATCATCGGCCGTAACAGAGGTATGATTTGAAAACTCTAAACCTGGCCTCAAAGACATAGTGTAGGTCAAATCGTGATAGGACCAATGATCTGCAAACTCTCCAACTAAATTGAGTTTTGAATCGAGATGAAAGAGTGTGCTAAATACAAGACTAGAAATCCCCATTCCGACCGCGTCTGTCGCAAGACGTGGATCGAGGCTTGCCGGTGGAGAACCCAGCGTCATTCGCACTTCATCTTTTGGACTTGGAACTTGAGACGTACAAGAGCAAAAAGCAGTTATAATTAAACTTGCCCGGATAAAATAATACAAAAAATAAGAGCTTGGTCTTTGCAGCGCCACCAGATTTAAATTATACTCATTACTATGTTGAAAGCAAAATATATGAAACAACTGATCCTAGGCGCCTTTCTTGTTCTCAGTTTCTCCACAAACATCACTGTGTTCGCAAAAGAAGCTAAGACCAGTTCTCACGTAAAACCTGCTGATGACTATAAAGCACTCAATCAAAAGCTAGGTGAAATTTTAAAAAAGGGCGGAGTTCCTCAAAGCGAAGTGGGTATTTGGATTGGCGTTCAAGGTGAGCAGGGCGCAGCCACTATTTTCAGTCACAATGAAGATCACAGCATGGTTCCGGCATCCTTAAGCAAGCTCTTTACTTTGGGTGCAGCACTTCACATTCTGGGTCCAAGCTTTAAGTTTCAAACGCAACTTCTCAGTCGTGGAAGTATCCAAGAGCAAACGTTGAAGGGCGATCTGTATCTCAAGGGAGGTGGCGACCCTTCTTTTGTAAATGAAGACATGTGGGCACTGGTGAATGACTTTACTCGAAATCAAATTACCGAGATCGATGGAGACCTCATTGTCGATGACAGTCGTTTTGATAAGATTCGTTTTGATGAAGATCGCGAGTCGACTCGAGTGGATCGCGCATACGACGCTCCTGTCGGAGCGATGTCCATGAATTGGAATTCAGTGAATGTTTATGTTCGCCCCGGTAAAAAAGTCGGCGATCCCTGTTTAGTAGTCGCCGACCCCGTGAATATGTATTTGAAAGTCGATAACCAAACCTCAACTGTGGGAGATTCAAAAGCTAAGACTATTGCCGTTGAGAGAGTGAGTAAACCTGACTTTAAGGGCGATATCATTCGCGTGACTGGTAAATTACCGTTGAATCACGACGAAGTAGTCATCTACAAAAGCATCACTCAGCCTGAAATGTGGTCGGCTTACAACTTGATCGAGTTTTTAAAACAAAGAGGCATTAAAGTGACTGGCCAAATTAAAACAGGAATCACTCCCAAAGAGGCCAAGGTCCTCTCGAATCGGGATAGCAAAGCTCTCGGCCTCATAGTTGCTGACATGGCCAAGTTTTCAAATAACTACGTAGCTGAAATGCTCGCAAAAAATTTAGCAGCTGAAAGTGACGAGTCTCCTGCGACGATGAAAACCGGTCTAGCTCAAATCAATAAGTTTATGAATGAAATTGGACTCAATGGAAAAGATATTAAATTTGTGAATGCCTCTGGTTTTACCAGAGGAAATAAAATTTCACCAAGCGAACTCGGGCACTATCTCGAAATCATTCAAAGCGATTTTTCAATTTTTCCAGAATATCTTTCGGCTCTTCCAATTGCAGGAAGAGACGGTACATTGAAGAAGCGTATGAAAGACATGGGACATATTGGCTGGGTGCGAGCAAAAACAGGATTGCTGACGGGCACGGTTGGTTTGTCAGGATTTGTTGGGATGAACCATGGTCAGTCCGCAGTGTTTGCGTTTATTTATAACGGTGGCGGCGGCGTCGAAGATAAAGCTCGAAACTTATTTGACAGGCTTGCTGAGGAACTTTCAAAATGAAGTTTTTCTTTAAGCTCGTTCTTATTTTAGTTTTTTCGACGAATATTTTGTACGCTCAGACGTTAAGTCCTGAAGAAACAAATGATCAAAATGAATTTACGGATGCCCCAGAGGATTTTACTCCCAAAATTCCAAATCAAACAATTCCTTGGCAAGCGCCTAACTACAGCGATCAGAAAAATGCCCTGGGCTGGAAGACGGACGTTTTTGTTCCGGCTCCGACTATGCAAGCACGAGTCGATTTTTGGGTAGACATCTACACGAAGTACAATACGAGCCAAGGTGTTTTGCACGACGCTTACTATGTCGACTTCGTGTATGATCAAATCGATTTTAGAGACATAAGATCCGACAAAACGAAATCTCCTCGACAGCAAAAGAAAGCAATTGAAAAACTCATTAAAGAAAAACGACATGCGATTCAAGATCGTCTTTTGAGATTATCAAAATTGACTTCGGCTGAGGGACTTTCTGGGGAAGATCTTCGCTATTGGAATCTGTTTACGAGGCTTCATGACAAAGATAAATTTATCGATGCCGCAAGCCAAAGTCGCATTCGCTTTCAGTTGGGGCAAAGTGATCGCTTCGACCAGGGAATTTTTTATTCTGGCCGTTATTTACGGCAGATGGAAAGCATTTTTAGAGAAGAGGGTTTACCGATTGAACTGACTCGACTTCCCTTTGTTGAAAGCTCATTTAATATTTTTGCACGCTCGAAAGTTGGAGCCAGCGGCGTTTGGCAATTTATGAGAAGAACTGCGAAGCTATACATGAAGGTCAACGCGTCTGTCGATGAGCGAAACGATCCATTACGTGCAGCAAGATCCGCGGCCCGAATGCTCAGGCAAAATTATCAATTTTTAGGAAATTGGCCCCTCGCAATCACAGGTTGGAACCACGGACCAAACGGCGTTAAAAAAATTGTTAAAAAATTGGGAACGGACGACCTGAGCAAAATTGTCAGCACATATACCTCAAGTCGTTTTGGATTTGCTTCAGAAAATTTTTATGCTTCGTTTCTGGCGGCACTCTATGTTGAAGCCCACGCCAATTTATTTTTTACCAATCTTAAATGGTCCCGCGAACTTGAGAATGAAGAGGTCAAACTCAATAGATCACTACCATTTACAAATCTCAAATTCTTTTTTGATAATGATTTAGATCGAACTTTGCTTTTGAATCCGCAATTTCAAACTTCCGTGCGAAGAGGCTACACTCCAATTCCAGCTGGTAGTTACGTTCATATTCCGAAGTCCCGCAGTGAGGTTATGAGAAAATTTCAAAATGAAAATTTGAGTTTAAACGAGATGAATAAAAGACTCGGTGAACTGACAAAAACAATGCCGATCGAAAGTCAATTTTCAGGTCCACCTCCGAGCATGAATCCGCTCGTGCCGCTTGCAACAAGACCTGTCGCAACGCCTGTCGGCGGTGCTGCTGTAGCAATGGCAACACCCGCTTCTCCAGCTCCGACGCCCGT
>JAYUEB010000291.1:0-5565 GCA_043739525.1 Bdellovibrionales bacterium | reverse complement strand
GTGAAAAATGCATTTGATTTTCACGAAGCTTTGCCTGATGCATAGCTTAAGATTATTCCGGATGCTGGACATGCTGTCGATGAGCCAGGGATTTTGAGAGCCTTGCTTCAAGCAACTGAGAAGTTTAAAACTAAGATCTGATTCAGTCTCAGTTTCAGTCTTGCAGACTGCCCATCTGTGACCAATACTGAGAAACTGCTGACGGCTATCAGCTGCCCTTAGAACGCAGCTTACATCTCCTCAAAAACAGGCCTATTTTCGGGCCCTGACAATATGTTAGACGACCTTTCCGTAGGGAAATCGCTTTAAAGCCTTTAAAATCAAGTATTAGCTGGCTCGATTTTTCCATATTAGCTTGGCGTAAACTAAAACTGCCTTGAAAGTGTGGACCCTATGACTTCCTATAACTTAGTTCAGAAACAAAAGAGACAATTGATCTTTTCTCTCATTCTAGCTGCTGGATTGACGTTGCCAATGCACCTAAATGCGCAAGAAATATCTGCGTCGAACAAGACAGTCGATGCTCCAATTTGTCAGAAAAATGCGACCGACATACCCAAAGAAAAGACGATTGTCGCGAAATTGCCAGAGAAAGTTGCGAAAGCTTTAGATGATGTGGGCTTTGAAGCGAATCTCAATTTTGTTCAAATTTTATTTCACGGGCTTTCGAATTATTTACGTGGCGGATATAAATTGATTGTTGGCCCATCTTTCGAAGGTAATTTAATTACTAGAGAAGATAACTACTATTTTGAGATTACTCACGATTTTATTATCGCTCAGCTTAAGAGAAATTTTCCTGCATTTTTCGATTTAGGTGTTGATGCAGCGGTTGAAGGCGAGTTTGATCGTCAGTTTAATGATCCATGTTTAGCAAATGACCTGAGCTCAAGATACGGTGAAAGCGATGCTCCATTCACTGCTGAGGTCGCGAGACATAAACTTAAAGTTGGAGATTATTTTTCTTTTAAAACTCATTGGAGTTTGTCTCCCGGTTTTGGAGTTACGAAAGGAATCGTAGTGACGGCTTCTGCTGGTGCTCATGATTTAGCTTCTGGCGAATTTCAATTTCACTTTGTGAAAGAGACAGATGATAAAATGCGAATCAAGATTGTCGGTCTTAAATCAGCCGGTTATAGCAAGACGCTTTTGAATATCTCGGCTTTTACAAGTCGAAGATTTTCTCCCATTGGATTCATTAATGGCGAGATCCACCGTATTTTTGCAAATATCTTAGACCTCACTTGGACTAAGGTAGCTGAGAATGTCATGATGACTGAGATGATTGTTGATTTGAGCGATCAAGAAACAAGAGATGCCTACGACAAAATGCTTGCATTTACCAGTGAGAATCAAGAGGCGATTAATGACCTGAAGCATACGGACGCCATCAAAGTTCTGAAATATGACTTCAAGGCTGAAGTTGCAACTCATCTTAAGACGCCGATTTTTATTAATATCGAACCACTCCATGAATTAGCAAAAAGACACAATCCCCACGTCATCGAACCATTAAGACTGTCGGACTTAGTGGATTCACAGCAAGCGCCTAAGGCGATTGGTCTGACCTTCATCGCGGGTGGAAAAGGTACAGAAGAGATCGAGCATCACAAGATTTCTTCGTTAAATGTAAATAACAAGCAGGAGAATTTTCAAAGTGATTCTTTTCACAGTAAATCTCAAATCCGAGCAGAGTTAAATTATGCGGGCGAAATCAATGATCAATCAGTGCATCTTGTTTCGGCGTCTAATGAAGATTTTAAACGAACTCGTTTCATCGAGTTGGTTTCAGCTCTTGAGCTTAGAAAAAAGCAATTTGAACCAAACGATCTCGCACAATTGAACCGAGTATTCGGAAGAGCCGTTACAAAAGATTTCTACGATCAGATCCAATCCGAAATTCAAAAGAACTGGGCGAATCCAGATAAAGAACACCGAAATGCCCATTCGCTCATTCAAGTAGCTCTTCATGAAGAAGGACTTAAAGCTTTGCCTGAAATGAATGAAATTGATATTCGCGAAGCTTTTAAAGTTTTTCTTAAGAGTGTTGATTTGACTGGCGATGAGATCGTAAAGGTTCTACTCGCCGGAGAATCTCTGAATGAGTACATGGTGATGACGTCTGCAGAAAAAACTGCCTATGCGATGGACCACACTCTCAGACCAAGTATTGATCAAATTGCAAAGCTTCTGGCTATTACATTTAAGAAGAGTGGAGTGACTCTGGATGAAAAAGCGGCCGCTTTTTCAGAGCTACAAAGTATTCCGCTTTTTGTGCATGCGGGATCTGGATTCATGATGACTTTGCTGCCACAAGATCAACTTGATCATTTAGTTAAAATTAACGTTGTCCTCGAGGATGCTGATAAAAACCGCGCTGAATTTTTATTCGGGAAAACAGATATTGACCCAATCTACGTTGAGATCTTGAAGGTTCAAAGTATTTTGAATGATTCGGGTCATGATTTGAAGCTCGAGGGAATTAAACTTGTGACTCGTCCAGGTTCTAAACCCACTAAAGAAAGTATCACAGCTCCATATATGACAAAGGATTAAGTGATGAAGTTTATTGTTTTAACGAGTCTTTTATTTTGCTTTTCTGCCTTTTCAGCTGAACCTCCAGAGACAAAAGTGGAGTTAAGTGGCGCCATTTCTGCGACTGTTGATGGTCAATCAGTTGTTATGGGAGAAGATTTCTTGGCTGAGATAACAATGGTTGAGAGAAAAGGCGATCCGAATCATGCCTTGGCAAGTATTCAAGCCGAAGGCAATTATTCGAAGAGCCTTGATGACATGAAGTATACTTATCATGGTAAAATAGTTGGCGCAGGCAGATGTCTGGTATCTACCGATCTTGTGCTCAATATTAATGTGAAAAGCTTTAAGAGTCTGACAAATCCAAGTGAGAAAGCTCACTACATCACGACGCTTTACTTTTCTTCGTTAGCTGCAAGAGATGGATCTCGCTCTGCTCAAACGATGCTTTCGTTAACGGATTCACAAGATAATCTCTTGCAAACTCAGTCGGTGAGTCTGACCTCGGCACCCGCCGCAGTTTTACAGCAGAGCTGCAATCAGTTATATAAAGAAGTTGTTTCAACTCTAAAGGTCAATAAGATCCAAACCCTTAACTAGTCAAACGGAATCAAATAAGTCCCAAGTTGAATGAGTCGGTCAGCCTCGCTCTCGGACTCAAGCCATCCAATGATTTCATCTTGAAATTGCCTAATACGATTTCTTAATTCAGGAATTTTTTGAGATGAAATAGGAATGTGTATGAGACCAAGCTCTTGCTCTTTAGGATTCAGCTTTGACAGGTTCTTGCCCCATTCAGTTAATGTTTCACCATGAGTTTGATGCATCATCTGATATGAAAAAACTCCGTCCCCGGTATCAAGGACTTGATCGGTGGCGCGAAGTCTTCCAGCCTCGTCCATTTTAAGAAGCCCTGCGGTCAGCAGGAGCTGTAGCGATGCCTCGGCTTGCCCTGGAGAAATGAGTCCGCTGAGTTTTCGAGAAATATATTCGCCACTTGGTTCAAAATCTTTAAGATTGACGCTTTCTCTGACGAGCATGTGATACCAGCGACTTAATATTTCTGTTTTTATTTTTTCAAGGTAGGTTGTTGACATTTTTTTTCGAGCAACTAAGAGCTGTTTCTCTGCTTCTTTAGCAACTTGCTCGTTTGGTGCGTGAGCCAATCGAACGAGGCCACAAAAATAAAGACGATCACCTTCGCTGAGTTTAGCAAGTCTTCCAAATTTTTCTGCAAGGTCTTCAGAGAGATTGCGATCTCCCTGAATGACGAGCTGTAAATAATTCGGGCTCTTCAGTTCGAGCAAACTTGAAAACTGACGATATGAAAAACCGCGTCGCAGACTTTTCTTAAAATGAAACCACGCGCTCAAAAATTTGCGATAGTCTTGAAAATCTCTGACGAGTGGCGGACCACCCGTGATCTTTTCTATTTCCATGCGCAAACTCCGTCTTTCAATTCAATCGTCTTTGCTATCTCGACCAATTGATTAGAAAGCGCTGGGCTCGTACCGAGAATCACGACGCCTTTTTGATTGCCCCATAAAGCAATGAGATTTGAAGCCGAGGAGTTGCTTGTTCGGTAAACATCGATGCAAGTATTTTCAACGCGATATCGATTCCATTTCTTGGATTCAAAAAAGTCAGAGATTTCGTTTCGGCTGAGCGGAGCAAGTTCAGGAAATTCAACACTTAATTTTCGAAATTGAATCGACTCAGGACTGATTCCTCCACCAAATGGATTGGTAATCATGAGGCCATCATTCGGAATACTTCGATCGAAACCGGATTGATAAATATTTGGAACTGAGGCTTCAAAGCCATCGGCGAAGTCAGCGACCGTGCCTCCGTTGCCGGTTCTGCCAATTCCAAAACAAAGGGGAGTACTTAACAAAAGTACTCCCAAAACGCTCAAGGTTTTTAAATTCATTGTTGTGGAGCCAAGTCGATGAATTCAACAGTCGCAGAGAAGTATTCGTTAGTCGTGCATGTTGTAGCGCTACTCTTACCATTTAGTTTCTTTGTATCGTCGGTGAGAGTCGTGCACATCACAGCTGGTTGAAGTGAGAACAAGAAAGACTTGAGTCCCATTTCGCGAGTTGCAACGATATCAAATGGGTTGATGAGGTTTGTGTCTTTAGGATCTTTTTTGTAACTTAAAAATCCACCAGCCGATTTAAGGTCTGCTTTGGCTTCGTTATCAAAGACTTGATAATTTTCAAGACCCATCAGTCCGCCTACGTAGACTTGAACAGGACTGCCGTTTATAACGCTATCACAGGCAAGACTCGTAATTGGTGCTATTGGGTTGTCGCCTATGCGAAAGTCTTGGACCTCTAATAAAGATTCGACCTGGCAGACTGTTTTTTCATCCCAGTGGTAAGAGCTATTGTCATCTTGAACAAAAGTCTTCTTAACAATTTTTGCCCGCATCTGACCGGGATGTTTCATTGGGACACTGATATTGCGAATCAGATAATTTTGTGGTTTTTGGCTCGACTCGTTCAAGCTGTTTTTGAGCTCGCTTGAACTGAGCGCATGGACATTGAGACTGACTAGACTTGTGAGGCCGATTAAAAATAGTTTCATAAATTAAGTTCCTTCTTAAAGTTGTTAAAAATGTTTTATCTTCGAAGATGTTTTCATGTTGGATTGAAAAATTTGAAAGTTCAAGGATTGAGAATACGTTCTGAAGACGAAGAAGTATACGCGTTAGGACCAGGCTATGTTCTCGGAAGGGACTCGGGCTCCTGCCCTCGCGTGCATTTTTCCGCAGGAAACGGAAAAAACGCGTCACGCTTGCACGAGGTCCCTTCCGAGAACATAGCCTGGTCCAGACTTCGCCACACGAGCTTAATGCGGAGGACCGGCAACTGGTCGCCTGCCAACTGCAACTGATTGACTGATTTCTGTCTGCCGCTGCCTGTAGACTTTTACTTTTTCTTTTTTGTGTTGGCTTCTTCTTCGGCTTTCAGCTTCTGTGCTTCGGGTCCCCAGCCGGCTATGACATCTACTTTGCGTCTGCTGACC
>JAYUEB010000290.1:0-1820 GCA_043739525.1 Bdellovibrionales bacterium | reverse complement strand
ACGACAGACTCCGTACTCAACTTCTTGAAATAGAAATGGCTCTTGCGAGAATCGAAAACGGAAAATACGGAATTTGCGAAGAGACAGAAGAGAAAATTGAACCAGAGCGTCTTCGCGCCATTCCTTGGACACGACTGAGCATCGAAGGTGCTGAAATTCGCGAATCCATCAAAAAAAGATATGCTCGATAGTTGTTATGTTTGAGACGTGTGGCTGAGCATTGCCCAGCCGCAAAGTTTAAAAAGGATGCGAGCACCGACGTTTCCGTCCCACTCAGCAATCGCTCGTTCTGAAAAATCACCCATTGAATCATTTGGCGAAGCCACTTCATTTAAATCAAAACCAATAATTTTTTTACCCGATTCGTGAAGACTTGCGAAGAGGCAAAGCACTTGATCAAAACTCAGCCCGCCCGGCACCGGCGTGCCTGTATGAGGACAAAACTCGGGGCTGAGTCCATCAATATCAAAAGAAACATAAACCTTATCGGGCAGCTGACCGACGATTTCATCGCAGAGATTCTGCCAGTTTTCACCCCTGAAAAGTCGGCGCTTCAATAACAAATCAAAATAGGTTTTTATTTGTTGGGGGCGAGATTCAATAAAGGCATTTTCGTCAGGAGAAAAATCTCGAATGCCAACTTGTACTAATTTTTTAGGATTTAATTTGGTGATCACGTTATGCATGATCGACGCATGTGAAAACTCAAAACCCTGATACGCGTCTCTAAGATCAGCATGCGCATCGATATGCAAAACACCAAAGTCTCTTCCGTATTTTTCGGAGAGTGCTTGAATAAACCCAAACGGAGACGAATGATCACCGCCAACGAGACCCACCATTTTATTTTGCTTCAACCATTTTTGAGTCTGAGCATGCACCCATGAGTTAAGCTCTTGTGACTTTGCATTAACAGACATTAACAGTTTTGGATCAGGAACAGCGCCTTCATGAAGACTAGCAACCACCGCTTGAACCTGAGACTTTGTGTGCTTGCTCGCATGTCTCCACTCATCAGAAATCGGCGGCATGAAATAGCCTTTTTCATATTGTGTTCCTGTTTCAATATCAAAAAGATCAACTTGATGACTTGCCTGAAAAATAATTTCAGGACCATTCGAAGCGCCATCGCCGTACGAGGTTGTTGCCTCCCAAGGGACGGCTAACAAGCAAAGCTGAGCTTCGGCTTCGGTAAAGTTAAGGCCAAATATTCCGGATTCTGACAGGGCGGTATCATTTGAATTCATGCAAATGTCATACTCCTCTGTGGTCACTTTTGCAAAGCGCGATTGCAAATTGCGACGAAGCTTGGTTAGATAGTGCTTCGAAACTCCCTCTGGGAGTATCTAACATCGATTTTTTGGAGGACTCATGAGTTTTAAAAAGCTCGCCCTTTTAGCGGCGCTGATTGCATTTACGTCGCCCGGCTTTGCAGCCAAAGAAGAGGTCATTAAAACAATTGGAAAAGCGAACGCGCCTCAAGGGGGCACCTTTAATTATAGCCTTCAAGACGAGCCGAGCACTCTCAACCCAATTACCTACACCGATCTCTACACTCGAAACGTTTTAGAATATGTCGTGAGCTACCTAATGGTACGTAACAACAATACTTGGAAGTATGAGCCTTCTGTTGCAGACAAAGTTGATATTTCAAAAGACGGCCTGGTTTTTACGTTTACTCTTAACAAAGACGCAAAGTGGAGCGACGGAACTCCGGTCACCGTAGAAGATGTCAAATTTAGCTACGATGTAATTCGCGATCCTGCTTACAATGCTGCGGATAAGTGGCCTTACTACGAGAACCTAAAGACTGTTGAAAT
>JAYUEB010000289.1:0-1820 GCA_043739525.1 Bdellovibrionales bacterium | reverse complement strand
GTAGCTAACGGTTTTTTCTATGATCGTAAAAACTACTTGGGTCGGTTGATCATCGCGCGCGACAACAGTACTGCCGACTTCGCCGGTGGTTTGGTAGGCTTCACCCTCAATAATTTGGCTTTGAATAATATCAGTGAATTGGCCTAATTGAATTTTTAGAGGATCGACTTTAGCAAGCGGCGCATTTAAAGCGTTGTCGACCGAAGATTGCGGTGTAGCCGGGCCGTAATTGACCGGATCGCCCTCGTCACCTTGGCAACCAAAAATTAAAAAACAAAACGAGAGTGCAAAGATGCCGCTAATACTTTTCATATGCTGTCCCAACCCCAAATCCACATATCAAGTGGCAAAATTTTATCAAGTTTCTCTGATACCTCGGGCTCAAATGTATGAATTTGGCTTGGTTTTTGAGGCCCAAACAAGAGTCTGGTCATATCCGATAATAAATCGGTGCTGAAGATCTGATTTTCAAATCCAAAATAATAACGATCGCCTTTTTGTTCGAGAACAAGATCCGAAATTCCTTGCATACGCGCGTATCTTTTTACTTTTGTAAAAAGGCTCGCCGTATTGACGGGCTTAATCATTCCTAAAAAGCCTTCATTGGTTTGAAGACCCAGTTCTTTAATCTTGCGCAAAAGATTTTGTGAGTGTCTTGGAATCATGATCGTGACTGGGCTCTGCTGCGTCTGATAAATAAAATTAAAAAGTGGTAAGAGCGCCGCAACTCCTCCGCCCCATTCGTGAACATGGGCTTTCAGATCAGCGCCTTTTCCTTCGACGGCATAAGCTTTCAAATTATTCTTAGCATCCCATGCGGTATAAAGGCGGGTATTTGGAATCTGCAAATACTTAGTCGTATCGTTGAGTGTGCGAAGAGAATTGACGGTATGGTATCCGTAAAGTTTATGAATTGACTCAGGAGAAACTTTTGTTGTGTCTAAAAATTTGAGGCCGTTGGTTTCAAGATTTATATTTTGGTTCCAGATGGCACTGGTCTCGCTGCCGGCAAGTTCGAATCCAAGTTTACGATAGAAATCGTGAAGGTGAGTCCAGAGAATCGCGAACTCGCAACCATTTTGGCGAGCGGACTCAAGACAGCTTTCTAAAATTTTTGTACTGAGTCCCTGGTTGCGGTGGTCGGTTGAAGTGACGACGCTTCCGATAGCAGCAACCTTAAAAAGACCAGCACCAGTTTTGATGTGGATTGGTCTCATTACCGCGTGCGAAAGCACTTGGCTCTCTTCCATGATGATTCGAATGTTGCCTATATTTTGCGGACTAAACGCAAGTGGATATTCGTTGCTGATTGACCAGGGCATATTGGGTCGCAATTCAGAATCCAGAAAGCTGATGAGCTGACCAAACTCTCCTTCATGGGGAGGACGAGGACCTTCCATAGTCACCTACTTCTTCATATATCGCCCATCATGGACGACACGTTCAATTCTATCATCTCTCGAGATTCGAGAGGACAGAATAAAATAGAATTTGTTTTTCTCTCGCTAAAAGTCTAAAACCATGGCGAATGAAAGTAAAAAAACCTCAAAGACCAAGGTCACAAGAGTCCAAGCGGCAGCTGGCGGCTCAAATCATTGTGCTTCTTAAAAAATATTACCCGGTGACCGAATGTGCGCTTCACCACAGAAATGTTTTTGAGCTGATGGTTGCGACAATTTTGTCGGCGCAATGTACAGACGAACGAGTGAACTCGGTGACGCCTAGACTTTTTGAGAAGTTTTCTGGACCAAAGTCTTTTGCAACGGCACCCGTCGAGCAAATCGAAGAGATCATACGTCCCACCGGTTTTTACAAAAATA
>JAYUEB010000288.1:0-5575 GCA_043739525.1 Bdellovibrionales bacterium | reverse complement strand
GACTGATTTTTTTGTGGTAAAACAAATCAAATCATAAATCCCCGATAGGATGGATGTTTTTTTACTTTTTCTTATCCCACCTTTATTTACTTAGTTCCCTCGTCTTGCCTCATAGGCATTTGAGTTTGAGATGGCTTGATTCTCGCAGTACAAATTATAGTGAAACGACGTATAAAATGGCTCTTACTATTGCTGAGTTTAGTGATTCTGGTTTCGCCAGCGGCCTACAGCGGTCCTAAAAAATGTATCGCATTTTTCACTGAAAATAGTTCCGACTTTCTGACTGAGTATAAAAAGTTAGGATCTGGCTTAAAATCGATGAAGGCACTTGGCGATTTGCATATGGCATTTCGTGACCAAATTCCTGACAACTGGAACGGTAAAACCTATGTTTTTTCTCCGGGTTTATCTAAAACAAGTCTCTATTTTGATCCTGTTGTGCAGCCACTTCTTGATCAGGGAATTCGGGTGATTCGCTTTGACGCATTTAATACGGGTGGAAGTCTCGTCGTAAATGGTGGACCGAAAGATGGGCTTAACCTCGAGGCTGACGGAATTGCTCAAGCAAAAATTTTAGCAAGATTAAATTTAACTCCTGGTCAAGTTTATCTGATTGGTCACTCGCGCGGTGCCGCGACGGCCATGATTACCGCAAACATTTTGGGCCCGCAGTTTATTGCGCGCGTTGATGCCGTCAATCCGTATGTACGATGGCTTCCGAATGTCTTTAAAGAGCAAGCGAGCGACAGTCTACAAGCTTGGATACGTCTCATCAACTTATTCAATCCTCTGGCATATCACCCAGTCACAAAAAGTCTGTTTGATACGACCATAAAAAATTGGAGTGAACTGTGGGCTAACTTCGGAATAGAAGTCGCGTTAGGTTTTCGTGATTTTGAATCTATTGTTCGAAAAGACATACAAACTCGTTCGTCCAACGAGGCGACCCAAATTGACTTTGAAACTGAGGTTGCAGGAGTCATGGCTCAGTACAATGCCATGAAAGAAGCTTCAATATTACCTGTGGCAAAAAGTATTTCGCAGCAAGGTCTTCGTGCGGGTGTCTGGAGTGCAAAACAAGATCGAGTGTTAGTTCCCTCTAAAGTGGTCGCAGAGCTTAGGACAGCTCTTAATCTTGGCTGGTTCAGCAACGATTATAAGCTTGTCGACGGGACCCATCACGACCCGATTGAGCAAACACAAAATTTTCTGAATTGGCTGTTACGTCCTTAACAAGCGTCAAGTATTGACCTGTGATCGCCTTTCAATCTTATAATGGCGCATGAACACAAATTCAGACGCGATCGTATCAATTAGGAATCTCAATAAAACTTATAAATCTGGTTTCACTGCACTTAAAGATGTGAATTTAGAAATTCGTCGTGGAGAAATCTTTGCTTTACTTGGACCAAATGGTGCGGGCAAAACAACTCTCATTAATATAATCTGCGGAACTGTCAATCCGACATCAGGCACAGTATTGGCTGATGGATTTGATATTGTAAAAGACTATCGTCAAGCTCGCACACAGATTGGATTAGTACCACAAGAACTTGCCAGTGAGATGTTCGAAAAAGTCTGGAATACGGTTTCTTTGAGCCGTGGACTTTTTGGAAAACCGCGCAGTCCTGCGCACATTGATAAAATCCTAAAAGATCTATCTCTCTCAGATAAAAAATTTAACAAAATCATGACTCTTTCAGGCGGCATGAAGCGTAGAGTGATGATTGCCAAAGCATTGTCACATGAACCAAAAATTCTTTTCCTGGATGAGCCAACAGCTGGTGTAGACGTGGCTCTTCGCCGAGATATGTGGGACATGGTTCGTGAACTTAGAAAAAGTGGAGTAACAATTATTTTAACGACCCATTATATTGAAGAAGCGCAAGAAATGGCCGATCGAATTGGAGTTATTAATAAAGGCGAGATTGTAGTTGTTGAAGAAAAAGCTGTGTTGATGCGAAAACTTGGTAAAAAGCAATTAACTGTGAGTCTAAAACAAAGCCTGAGCGCGCTTCCGGTTAACATTGCTGGTCCTAATGTTGAATTGACTGCAGATGGAATGCAGCTCATTTATAATTTTGATATTCGCGAAGAGCAAACGGGCATTGCCGAACTCATGAAAAAATTAAGCGATCACGGAATTGATTTTAAAGATCTTCACACAAAAGAGAGTTCGCTAGAAGACATTTTCGTGAATCTCGTTGGGAGCCGACCATGAACATTCATGCTATTCGTGCCATTTATGGCTTTGAGATGTCGAGGTTTTTTCGAACTGTTATGCAGAGCTTGCTTGCGCCCGTTGTTTCGACGTCACTTTATTTTATTGTTTTCGGTTCTGCGATTGGTTCGCGAATGACGGCTATTGATGGTGTCTCGTACGGAGCGTTTATCGTTCCGGGCCTCACCATGTTATCCGTTCTTGGGCAAAGTATCTCGAATGCTTCTTTCGGAATCTACATGCCAAGATTTGTTGGGACCATCTATGAAATTCTTTCCGCACCTATATCTGCAGTTGAAATAGTCACTGGCTATGTGGGCGCTGCAGCCACCAAATCTGTCATTGTCGGAATTGTCATTTTAATTACAGCACGCTGTTTTGTTTCGTTTTCGGTAGATCATCCGTTCTGGATGCTTGCATTTTTATTTCTCACTTCGATCACGTTCAGTCTGTTTGGTTTTATCATCGGAATATGGGCAGATGGCTTTGAAAAATTGCAAATTATTCCGCTCATGGTGATTACTCCGCTCACATTTCTAGGTGGAAGTTTTTATTCGATCAATATGCTTCCTCCATTTTGGCAAAAAGTGACGCTGTTTAATCCGGTCGTGTATCTGGTGAGCGGATTCCGTTGGAGCTTCTATGGCACATCAGATGTGACAATCGGAATTAGCTTGGGCATGACTTTTGTTTTCATGCTTATCTGTTTAGCCGGGATTTCAGTGATTTTTAAAACTGGTTATCGAATTAAGAATTAGTTCTTCTGAATACGATCTAAAATGGATTGTGCGCGAGTTTTTATCGCAGCAAACTCTTTTTGATTTTTTACTTCTTTTTCATAACAGCTGCGAAAAGCGCTAAACCCATCTTTTTCATACTTGATATGTTCGGCCCAAGCTTTTTTGCTTTTTGAAGTCTGGTAAGCTTCAAAGGCAGCGTCTGACTTTTTCTCAAACTCATCCCAAGCATTTTTGCATTCTGGTATTTGAGAAATTTGATCTTTTAAATCTACTTTAACAACGTAAATACGACTTTTAGATTTCGCCATAAGTGTTAGGGTCGAGGGGACAAAGGGACCTACCTCTTGCGAGTTTACAGTCAAAAATGCCTGCGCAATATCTTTGGTATTTTCGAACGGGACATCAGAAAACTGAATGAAGCTCGAATCCCAATCAAATACCTCCGAGTAAAAAAGCTCATTCTTTGAAAGTGCAACAAGGTCTTTTGGTAACTTCGGATGGTGTTCGATATAAGAATTGAGAAGATTCAGGTTTGTCATAAAGAGAACTTCAGTATCCGTTTTGTAATTGAGTCCATCGACCATGTCGACGCCGGGCTCCTTTTGCAGGGTTTGGATATTAATCGTACCCTGACCACTAAATCCTTCAACACGAGATTCACCTAGGATTTCACGCAAACTTTTTTCGAGATTTTTAAGTGATTTCTGATCTTCTTTGTCTCTTGAGTGTTTCGAATTTTCGAAAGATTTAATCAGACGATCGCGAGTTTCAAGATAATTTTTTTCTGCTGGCTTGAGTTGAGCAAAGGAAGAGGAGCTTAAGAATATGGTCACCAGAGAACAAACTAAAAATTTCATCTTTTCACCTTTGATACTTTAATAGTTCATCAATATATTTCTGATATCCGTCAGCATTGACGACTTCCCACGCTCGTTTGTACATACCACCACGGATTTTTGAATCGAGATCAATAATAGTATCAAGCTCCGAAGTGCGCCCCAGTTTGACGTAAACTGCCTTTTGAATAGAGAGGTGATGCAAGTGAACAAGGACACTCTCCGCTTCAGTTGAATGACTTCTTATCATTGCGGATTTTTCGGGTTGGTCGATATCTGTAAAGTAATTATCAATATAGCGATGAATGATTTCATGAAAAACTTGTCCAACAAAATATGCATCTGGCTTGAGATCAGTTGGGCCATTGGGATTTGCGATTGAAGTAGCCTTGAGATATTCGCGGACGCGTAAAATGAAAGGATTGCTCATTGGCGAAAACCATTGGCACAATGTGAGAGTAAGAGTCTCTTCTTTTCGCGGGTAAGGCTTTTTCACTATTGTGGTCATGGTGTGAACGAGTTCGCTACCCTTTGAAGCCCAGTTTCTTTCGAATTCGGAAATTCGCTTAGTAAGTTCGACTCGCATCGATTCAGTGATCTTATAGTTGTCGTCTTGTTTGAGTGAGTTGCAGGCACCATCAAAAGGAATTCCCTGCTCAAAAAAAATATTCACATCAGATGTTTTTGCAAACAAAGACAGTGGCAGAAGTAAAATTAAAAACAGTGAAGTGCGCATCCAAATAAATTAGGGCAAAGACTTGGATTGATCAAGGTGAAAGCGGTCGAATTTATCGACCGCAAATAAAACTATTTAGAATTTTGTTTACAAGTTACGTGCAACGAGACTGAAGTGTAGTCATTTGGGAGGCGAACTTTGTGCAATACCTCAAGATCAATTAGTGGATCGTTTAAATTGATCGCTCTGTTTGCAAAAACCTCGTTTGGACCATCGTCTCCAAGCCAAACCAAAAAGGTCGCGGCTTTTGACTTTGAATAGTCGATCGACTTAAATTCAATTTCTGCAACATGGTTCGATTTCAAGTAAGGTTCAAATAGTTTTGCGTCAACATTTTCAGATTTTACTTGATCGAGCTTCCACTCATTTGGATCAAAATTGAAAGGGTGGGAGATTGCAAGAGCGGTCGTTGAATCTCCTTTTTTAGCCTTCATGATAAATTGGCTGTTGTAGATGCCATAATTTTTTACATCACCTTTGATGAAGTAAAGACCTAATTCAGCTTTGCATGTCAAGTTAACATCTGCCGGGATACGGCCAACGGGTAAGCCGCCACCGCCCTCTGCGCCGATGCCCATTGCATTTGCTGATAAACCAGCCGCGAAGATTACAAGTATAAGTATTTTTTTAGTCATTTTGACTCCTTTTATTATTTGAAATTGGATAAAGTTGCAAACATAAATTATAGACACGGGACTGAGCACCATCCTCGAGAAACGTGCATAGGTCTCTTCGAAATTTGGCAATTTTTTTTCTGGCCTCTGGCAATTTCGTCTCATCGATTGCCATCATCATAGAGGTAATATCTTTTTCGTCTTGTTCAACATTCTCAATCGCGTCGAGTGCCATTTTTAGGTTTTGTTGTTGAAGGCTTTTGTGGGCAGCCGAGGTCGCGCCCGGTTCGAAATTAGTAACAAATTTATTTGTTTTAACTAGTCGACCATCTTCTTCAAAAACAAGCTTAAGACGTTTTAATCTCTCGATGGCAAACCTTGTATCTACCACGGATATATCAAGAGTTCGCGAAATCCAAACAGCATCG
>JAYUEB010000287.1:0-1822 GCA_043739525.1 Bdellovibrionales bacterium | reverse complement strand
CAAAAACTGTGCTGCTTCCTTTGTAGAAAGCCACTCGCGGTCTATTCGATTTTCAAAGATCGACGTAACTGAAGTCATAATAATCCTTGGAGTCTTGGCTTGCAAGACCCAAAATAAAAATGATATGCCTCGAAAAATCTTTCGATAATTTTTATTGAATCAATTTACTATGCGGCTGGGTTATCCACAGAATCCGCTGTGGATAAGTCTTTCGGCAGTTTAGTAGACTTCTTTTTGGTTAGCTCAGTAAAGCCGCTGAGAGTTCTGAGAGCTTGTTTAATCTCTTCTGGAAGGTCGCCTTTCTTTGCTGATTGATGCAGAAGTGCGGAGAGCATTTTACGCTCGTCAAAATGCAGATTACGAAGAGCCTTGATGTCAGCCTCTATAAATGACTTTCCAGACTTGAGCAGGAGAAAGTTTGCAACATCACTCCGTGTAACCTCGCCACCATCAAAGCCGTCATTAGAACGCTGAACTAATTCTCTTAACAACTCATGAACTTCTTCACTTACATTCACTCTATAAGGATCATTAAGAGTTCTTGTTTTCTTCTTCAATTCGTTTTCGGCTGTTTTTGTATTCGGGTCCCGTTCCCCATTCGTATCTACCATACTGTTTATATCCCTATTTTTCTTGTCTTGTTCCCCCCGCCGCCCTCACTCTTGCCACCAGCAGGAGACCACTTCCAACCATTCGTAGGGTGGGAGTGGTCTCCTGCGATCAGGGGGCAATGAAACTGAGGGCGGCGGCGGGTAAGTGTTTAGTATTTTTCTCGATTTATATTTTTCAATTGTACCGAAATTTTTAAAACATCGCGCCGCCTTAGCGGAATCGCGGCAGGATACTTTGTCAGGCCACGAACTCTAATTTCGGCTTATAGATTGATAGGCTCGTGATCTTATCGTTGACGAAGATTACGGCCTCACTCGGATCTTTGATCCACTCCTTAAGATCTACAAACCCGATTGGACGCTCCCAATGCGGATAAAAAGTTTCTCTCATTGCTGACTTGATTGAAGTTCTGATCGTCTCAAGTTCAGCAATAAAAATGATCGAGGAAAATTGCTTTGATGTCATATAGGTGTTCATCATCTGTCTATAGCGTTTTGGTTCTTTACGAGAAAGCTCAAGCTCGATAGCAATTTTTTTAGGGTGAGATTGGCCCTGGACCTCAATGACGAGGTCTGGATATTTTGTTTTCTCGAATGGATTGTAATGACGTAAAGATCTCAGGTCTTCTCTTTTTAATTCGGCTTCAAACTTAGCGCTTATGATTGTTTGTTGTTTTTCTAAAACTAAAAAGCTCTTTACTACAATTTCATCATGATCAATTTGAGCAGTGTTTGGCGCATGAGTGACCTCTCCACCAGAAATTCTTTTGACCAATAGATGCTCGAAATTCGGTACAATCACGTCAGTAGCTCTTTTTGAATAGTGAGGTTTGAATAAGCCGGTACTAACAAATCGACTCCAGACATGACGTCTCCAACGAGGTTTGCCCTTAGCAAAGAATTCATTCCAAAGTTCTTTCGATAAAAATCCGCACCTGACAGCAAGGCGTATCTCAGCACTTGGGTCGTAAGCTTTCATCTCCCCTCCCTAATTTCGTGTCACAAAAATCTGCGACACAACTTTTTATAATTGCAAATGGTGCCATCATCTTGTGAAAAGTAATCTAAGTTTTGGATTCAACTCTGCATTTTTGAAAAATTAGCTCGTTTATGCAATTTCAAAAGTTTCAAATTATTTGAAAGAAAAAAATGACAACTCAATTGTTCCGCGGAGTTAAGCGACTTCAAATTTCTTGAAGACTTTCAAAAAA
>JAYUEB010000286.1:0-5584 GCA_043739525.1 Bdellovibrionales bacterium | reverse complement strand
GTGTCTACACAGGACTGCAATACATGGATTAAAAACAATCCCGAAAAGATTGTTAACTTATATCTTCAGTCTGTTCTCAAGAAAAAAAAGAAGTCAGCTCAAACAACTCTTAATGAGTTAGTCAAAACAGAACGCGCGCACAACACATCCAAATTTATGACTGAAGAATCACTGGGTACTCTTAAGAAACTCACTCAAAAAAATCAAATCTCATTCAGTGACTGGAAACAAGAGTCAGAAATCACCAGTTCTAAAATTAGTTCCGCCGCAAAAAAACTTAATCCAATTCAAATCGAATCGGTAGACCAATTTATAAAGAGAGGGGGTGTAATTAAAACGATTAAAAATCGAAGAAATAACGGCGTTTAATTTATATCTGATTGGACGTCATTTCGACGTCCAATCTTAACTTTTAAAATGGAGAATATATTTATGAAAAATAATAACGATCAAATTTTAGACGATGTTTATAACCTTATCAATGCTGAGGAGAATCTAACACCGTATGAGTGGCTTTATAATAAAAAGCAATATCAGATCATTGAAACTGCACTGAAATCACCTGTCCTTGATAAGGAATATGCCCTTACTAAACTAAGCAAATCATTATTTGATATTTACCATACGCGAACATCTCGTCTCTTTGAACTCGGCGCCCCTGGCCATGTCATTACCAACGAGTGCGACTCGTATCTGGCCTGCGGAAGGAGGCTTTTGTCCCTTCTAACAAATTCAAAATAATTTTAACAAGGCGGTATTTTTATGCCGCCTTGTCTTTCGCGCGACAATGAGTGTCGCGCCCGACCCTTATAATTTAATAAACAAATCAAACCATAAGGGGGTTTAAAATGACTTATCAAAACACTATTACACTCAACAATAACGTTGAATCAATTACTCATTTTCTAATGAGGGGAGGTGAAATTCAGAAAGTTAAAAACAGGAACAGATCACGATCAAGGCGGCCAAAAACAGTTATTTCAACAGTTACCCAAAAACCGACATTTATCATTAGAAGGAAAAAATAGTTATGAAAACAAGTATCGAACAAATAGAAAGGGATCTAAAGAACGGACGAAACATTTTAATTACTGGGCCGGCTGGAACAGGCAAGTCTCATGCAATTAATCACTTGGTAAAACACTCTGATAAAAAATTTGCACTGACAGCCTCTACTGGTATCGCAGCGACGCATATTTCGGGTTCAACTATACATAGTTTCTGTGGGCTTACTCCACACACTGAAAAATCCGAAATTGAAAGGATGATTAATCACACTGACAAGGGAGACTTGGTAAAAGAACGTGTGAAACAATCTGACGTACTCGTTATTGATGAAATCTCAATGTTATCACCCGAAACCTTGGAATTAATAGATGAGGTTCTAAAATGTGCCTCCAATTCAAAGGCTCCATTCGGAGGCAGACAACTTATTATGTCTGGTGATTTTTTACAAATTCCGCCTGTCTATAATAAGGACCGGAGATCAAGTCTAACTTGGGCGTTTCAGTCTAACGCATGGAAGGATGCCAACGTTTCAACCATTTACACTAACACTGTATACCGACAAGACAATCTGGCGTTTGTAAAGGTACTAAATGAAATTAGACTGGGGATATGCTCTTCCGAAATTACCGAAATGATGGAGGGCCGAGTCGGAGCAAAACTTGAGACCGACTCAAAACCGCTTAAATTCTTGCCAAAAAATAATGAGGTAGATCTCATTAATGCCTATGAACTTAATTTATTAAATGGTGAGGAGAAAAACTATTCAGCCAGAATATACGGGGTGAATTCATGGCACGAAAAAAATATCCGAAACAACTGCATTGCCGCTGAAAGACTGATTCTCAAAAAAGATGCTCAAGTGATTATTATTAAAAACGATCCCGAGGGAAAATATTGTAATGGCTCACTTGGGAAAGTCGTCAGATTTGAGGGTGGTTTCCCAGTTGTAAAAATCGAGCGAACTGGAAAAGAAGAGTTATTTGAGTATTCTAACTGGGAAACAAGAGGTCCTGGTGGACAAATTCTGGCATCCTTTGAACAGATCCCGCTTAAATTGGCATATGCACTAACAATTCATAAGT
Source organism: Bdellovibrionales bacterium (assembly GCA_043739525.1). GTDB lineage: Bacteria > Bdellovibrionota > Bdellovibrionia > Bdellovibrionales > JAMPXM01 > JAYTQQ01. The sequence goes on along the minus strand of JAYUEB010000286.1, from coordinate 3,494 downwards.
CGCAGGGCATGACACTCGATCATGCTGAAGTTGATCCACGAGGTATTTTTACCGAAGGACAACTATATGTTGCCCTTAGCAGAGTTAGAACTCTTGAAGGGCTAAGACTACTTGGCTGGCATAGCAAATATATAAAAGCCAACAAAGAGGCGCTGAATTTTTATGGCGACTCACTAAATATCAGCAAAAACTAATTTTTATTCGGAATTCTTAAATAGGTCTCAGCGCGACAAAGAGTGTCGCGCTCAGGTCTTACTATTATTTAAACAACTTACCTGGGAGGTAAAAATGAAAAAAGAATTTCTAATTAAGAAAAGTTCGGTGGATCTGATAAAAAAGGATATCAAAAAACGAATATGTGAGTTGGGTATGGTTTTTGAACTAATATCTAGGCAAAAACTAGACTCTCTTCATGTGCGATTATTAATTGAAAAACTTATTGATTCTTCTGATCCTGATTTAAAACATGCATTTCTCGTTGAGATTCCTGACGAATACAAAAATGATTTTGACAGTAGCACATCTACATTATCAAAAATTGATCAAACAAATAAAATACAAGGGGTGTTCAACCTCGCCGTTTCGCAATCTGGAATAAATGTTGATGAGGAGCAATTTATACCAAGAGAAATTGAAAAAAACGTTGGGTCTGACTTGGCTGAAATCTGGAATAATTTTGTAAATCACGATCTTCTAAAATCGCAGTGGGGATGGTGCGCGGGAATAGATAGGTGCGCAGGTGTGGCTGCACAACACGATATTGATATGGAAGTAGTAATGAAATTTATTGAAAATAAAAAAAATGATTTACTCACCTCAACTGAATTTAAATGTCTTGAAGAGGGCTATCATTCAGGTTTTTCTTTGATTAATCCATTAGACAAAATGAATCTACGTAATCGCAAAACGAGTCACTAACCTACTGTAATTCCATAGAAGCTGCCTTTACGCGACAAAGAGTGTCGCCCACATATGTGAATATTAAATAAACCAATAACCTTGGAGGTAAAGATGAAAAAAATAAGTGATGAAACTAAATTTGCCAATATGGAGATATATGAGAATTTTTATAAGTGTCTGAAGGTGATAGACGCGAAACCTACTATCGGGTCATTTGAATTAGATTCCATTCATCTTGATACTTTGATCCAGCGCCTCGAGAAATACCTAGAACTCAAACAGCCAGGAGAAGATCCACTCCCTACCGCCTACCATCAGCTGGATTGGCTCACAGTGAGATCACAAATACGATTTACCAGATTTTTAATTGAACAGACTGACAAGCAAAATTGTTTTCTAGGTAGGGGGCCACTGCAGGCGCTTTTGCGTGATTTAAACCAAATAAAGTTGCTAAGGGGTTAAAACCACCAATACAACGGAATGTGCTTCGAGTTTTGTAGGATGGTCGTTGACCTACAAATAATTTTAATTATGGTCACGGATTTTTCGGATCAAAGGCTGATATGGGAAAGGGAAATACAAATATAATTGGCTTAACTTTGAACTGGCGGTCAGGTCATCTACATGATTCACTTCGTGCCTTCATTTTTTCTGATGGAAAAGTAATCGCAGTTTCAGCCAAGATCCAACCAACATTAAGACAAATAAACGATTACTTAAAAAATAATGGTCTTCGTAAGGACGGAGCCATTTCTGACAATCATTTTCAAGCCCTCCAGCATCGCCTCCAGACGGAACTACAGTCAGAATATGGGCTCCGAACTTATAAAATTCAAGAGCGGTTAAATCTTCAAAGCAAACAATTTAACTTCAAACAATCGATCGAGGAATTCACGCTCCATAAGGACGACACTGGTGTTGCTTACGCATATCGCTCTTGGCTACTAAGATTTTGGCTACCGTTCTTTTTATCAAAAGGATGTGAACATCCAAAAGATTTTAAACAATGGAAAAATCAAGCCGTCCTTCACGTTAAAACTGCCGAAACAAAACAAGGTCATAAGTATTCCCATAATACTTATTGCTCATTAACAAAACCAATTAATGAGTACATGAGATTCTTGAGGGAGTATGAATACATCAGTGACCAAGATGTTTTTAATCTTAATGTCAAAATCACTTTGGAACAGAAAAAACGCGGTGATTATAAATCCAGGCGATCATCTGACACTTATACGATGGATGATCTTAAGGAGATTAAGAAAAAAATTGATGCAACTTATACAAATGACCTTCAAATGAAACTTCGCGCATACGCTTTATTTTTTGGTGTTTGCACTGGTCTTCGTCGTGGAAATTTAATGGGAATGAAAGTTGAAAACTTATTACCAGATGAAAAAACTCCGCAATTCAAGGTAACTGATAATATCGTTTCAGGTTGGAGCCGAGGCGTAAAAGGTGTTATTGTTTTTGAGAACGCCACGAAAACAACTTCTGATGAGGATGGCACTATCCGTTTGCCAATGCTCCAACCATCAAGAGAAGTTTTAGTTGATGTGACATCATTTTTAAAACAGCATTTGAACGCTCAAGACCGGCTTATAGACGCACATCCAGACAGTACCCGTGAATATTGGTACAAGATTTCCAAAGAGTGTAATTTCAAATTTTTGAGCCCACTACAGTGGAGACATTCATACGCAACGATTGGAGCCGCCTACTTACACACGCTATATAAGGGTAATATTTATTTTCTCTCACAGTGCTGTTTACATAGCTCAGTGAAAATGACTGAAAAATATGTGAATCAAAAATTTAGCGAACTACTGAAGGCATTTGAGATTGACTGATCATGTTTTTTCTTATTGAATTTATTTGGTTTAAAAAAGGGCATTCTATGGGTTATTTCAATACACTTAAAACCAGTGAGGCAATAAGCGACTTGTTTGAAATTCATGAGAGCTTAACCTGTGCTCAAATAGAGAATTATTGTTTAGAAAACAAGTGTTATCCAGAATTTTCTTCTAACTCAAAAGGAGAAGACATTCTTCGTCAACTAATTGATCTCTGCATAGATTTTTTGCGTGGAGGTTTGCATCCCGAATTTACTGAAGCTGCAATTGAGCCTTTTGATATGACAGATAAACAAGAAGAGTCTCTAAAAGATTTTATGTCCAGTGAAGATCCAGATTGGGATAATGTATATCAAATTAAATTTAGAAAGACTGAAACTTGGAAAAACGAAAAATTGCCGACGTTCACAGGTTACGACACATAGCCTAGCGAACTACTGAAAGCTTTCGAGACTTTAGCCGTTCGGCTTTCTTTTCAGTCTCAATTTTCTTATCAACTCTATCGTCGATTCGCTTCATTTCAGCTTTAAACTCTGGCGTGTCTTGATTTTCAAAAAGTGGAAGCGCCCATTTGATACCATCATGTACGTCGGCATGCTTTGGACTGTCGTAGTCAAAACCCTTGATGTACTTCGGATCTGTTTTCCATCTGTGATTAAATTTTTTATTTGGATTTATGACTTCAGCCATATTTTTTTCTCGAATGAAACTGGTAGGGAGTACAGGAGTCGAACCTGCGAC
>JAYUEB010000285.1:0-5589 GCA_043739525.1 Bdellovibrionales bacterium | reverse complement strand
ATGTTGGTGTCTAAGTAACTACAATCTGGGTTTAATTTTAAAAAAGGCTAGCTATCTTTCTAGATCTCATGAAATATCCGGGCTAGCGTCCCTTGTATCGGGCGTGAAGTCTTCACAGAAGTTACTCACTGAATGCGAAAACGCGTCATCTGACTCGATCATAAATTCTCCCAATGATTGAAATCACAAAAGACGATGATGCAAGGCCTTTGCCTTCTCAAATCCACCTGAATGCACGTAGTCGCCCTACAATTGATAAGGTTCTTTCATCCTGAGCAGAGAATTGCCGATTTGAATGCTTCTCAATTTGAGACAAGTTCATCTTTCTACTTCGTCTTAACCTCTAATGCCGGAGCAGGAGATTTTGGATTCAGATTTGTTCCAAAAATGTAGGGGTAGACTAAGATGGTGATAACAAACACCGCAAGCATAACCAGAGCAATATCCCGTAAGAGTTTATGATTCATCATTTATCCTTTTTGTTTAACCGATTTTTTTGGAAGACATTTTTAGCATTGCCAAGATAATTCCCATTTGCTCCCATTCAATTGAATCCTCAAAAGAGAGATTAGAAAAACGGGGCACGTCTGGTTAGTTCATTTGCCCCGTTAGATGAGTTTTAATAACTTAGACTTGCCGATTACATGGTAGAGGAATTTTCAGGTTGGATTCGAATATCCACTCGACGATTTTGAGCGCGTCCTGCAGCCGTTTTATTGGTTGCCAATGGTTTTTGGTAATCATAACCTACCGCTTTAATTTTACTTGGTTCTGCAGCGGAATTAGCTACGAAGTAAGCTTTAATTGCTTCAGCTCTCTCCATCGATATTTTTTGATTCACTTCTTTGCCACCAACTGAATCCGTATGCCCTTCAATTGTTACCGAGCTGTCGCCGAAGCTCTTAATGACGCTTTCGACTTTAGCAAGAACCGAAAAATTAGAAGCTTTTAAATTCGCTTTTGATTTTGGAAATTCAAGAGTTTTAAGTCGAATAACAAGATCATCTCCTTGTTTATAAACGTCGGCTTCACTCTCGCTAAATTGAGCCCGAGCCGTCTCATATTTTTGGTTGAACTCTTTAGTCGCATTGGCTTTTCTGTTCGTCTCTTCAAGCGCCAAAGCAGCGCCGGTCAACTGTGTGTTTTTGTCGCTCAACTCAGAATCTTTATTTGCCAGCTGCGAATTTTTATTCAAAAGTTCAGATTCTTTAACTTGTAACTGAGAATTTTTTGCTGCTACCTGATTTTTTTCGGACTCCATTTGAAGTGCTAACTCTTCTGGTGAAGTTTTCTTTCCACTTTTCGCATCTCTTGTAATTTTCAAAAGATGATTCGCACTTTCTAAAGTGGCAGCAGATTTCGCTTTCACCTGTTCATCATGGCGATTGGCTGTAATAAACGCTGCCGTATCTTTGAAATCTTTTTCAGCTATCGCTAAAGTTCTTGGAGCATAGGTTTTTGCGCCTTCTTTAACCGATTTTTCGATGGTTGTCTGGGCATCACCAAGATTCGCCGCTTTAATCGAAACAAGCTCCAGATTCAAATACTGACCCTGTAAACTCGTACGATATTTTGAAGCAGTTTCAAGATTGTTTTTCTCCATATCCTCGCCAATTTCACGAAAATTGCGATCAGCTACTTCAAATTCTTTAGAGAAATACTTGGGCGCATCAGCGCTTATCGCCTGCTGTCTTGCTGTAATCACATCTTCAATATTCGTATGCCCTACCTGAGCAACGGCGCGAGCTTGATTTAAGTAGGCGCGCGATTTTGCAATTTCGTGAAGCACTTTACTTGAATCTTTTTGCTTATCTAAATCGTGCCTTGCGTCTGTCTGCGATGTCTGAGCCTTTTCGTAATTATTAGGAGATAGAATGTCGACTTGCTCTTTTTGTGCAGCAGTCATGTCGGCATCTAATTTTTGAAGTTCCTCAGTCGGACTCGCTGTCGCAGCGATATCTTGCACCTCTGGGGAATGACTACAGGCTACAAAACCTAAAAAAAGTGGGACGCAAAGAACTTTAAAACTCGCTCGTACATTAAACAGGACCATGCAATTTCTCCTTAGTTGATTCGTTTCAATTTTATCTGACTAAAACATGAATACGATCGAAATGTGCAAGAGGCTATCCACCTCAGCTTCGCCTCATCTCAACTGAGGCGTGAACTGACATAAAATTTATGATTTTCATTTTCCACTTCTTCCCCATTTGGGATAAAATGCCCGATCGCTTAGCTCATTGAAGCAAGCATCGAATTCGAAGATGAGGCGCCATTATCTATTGACCTAGATGTTAGTTTTTCAGCTTTCAATTTCGACCTGACACTTGAGCGCATCTTCAAAATTTGCTTTAATGCTTTTTGACTCATCAGCGTAGGCTTACTCAGGCTTTCATTTCGCGTTAATTTCTTCGTAAAAAACTTAAACATGAACGACCCTCTTTCTCATTCTTTGCTCAATTGCATCTGCAATCTCAATGCACAGAGATCAAAGCTCTGCATCGTTCCTACAGGCTCACCGAGTCGATTTGCCCCTTCGAAGTCAACTTATCCCTCTCATATTATGTTGGCGAACACGACGTACATAGATAGTCTGGACGCCATTTTGCAATTGCGTGCCCTCAGCGACCCAAAAAAGTGAGATAAATATGAACCGGCTTTTGAAAACAAAAAATACTTTGATATTCTCTATTCTGCCATTACTTATGCTTCCAAGCTTTGCTCAAGCTGGCTACACCTTAGCAGGAAAATTAGCTCTCAAAAACCAAGCTCAGATTCGGGCGCACATCATTATTTCTGGAAAAGGAAACGACCTAAGGTTAAATCCGATGATCGCCGCTTTAGCAAAAGCAAAGAAAATTGAATCTGTATTTTCAGATGAACAGATTATCATATTAAACGTTCAAGAAGTTTCAGCAGCTGAGCATATCTCAACGATAAACTCATTTGGCTTTAATATTATTCGGAATGAATCCAGGCTTTTAGATGAAGCCACACTCATGCAAGAACTTGAAGCCTATTATCAGATCGCCTCGATTGACTTTTTTGGACATAGTGGAATTGAGCCGGGGATTTTTTTAGATGGCATCGGAGAAAATGACCTCAAATGGCGCCCCTTTGACAAAATGGCCTCACGTCTGATTGGTCACTTTACCGAAGACGCCTACGCAGTTCTCAATGGCTGCAATCAAGGGCAACTTCAAGCCCCTACCCTATCCAAGCTTTGGCAAATTCCTGTCGCAGGAACACTCACCTCTTCACATTTTGAAATTCTATTTAATGACGGAAAATATTATTGGAATGAAGCGTCCAATCACAATTTGTTTGCCTCGAATTCTCAAGCGAGCCTAAGAATGAAACCCGACTATGTTGTCTACGACGGCGTGTATGGACACTACCAGAGCGGGCTGCCATTTTTTAAGTTCTTTTGCGCTGGAATTTCTTCAAAATCTTGCCATACCGGTATGAGAGCTTCTGTGTATGTAATCGTAGGCCCAGATCATCTTTCACACCAGAGTTCTGAAGAGAATTATTTAAAAGTTGTTCGTGAATGGTTATGTCCTTCTTCTGAGTACGGATCAAAACTTCAAACTGAATGCATGACTCGACTTAACAAGATCTCCTCATCAAGCACAGACAAAACTTATTCACCCTTCAAAGGAACTTCACTCCAATGTAACTTTGATGCTTGTTATCCAAAAAAGTGCTTTAAATCAGCAATTGATATGTCCGTTTGCGCAAAGGCGAAGCCCACAAATCTCGACTTAAAAACGACAACTTTTGTCGACGAGTATTTAAACTATATGGAGGCCTTCGAGACTAGTCAGCTCAAATAGATGGAGGCCGTCCTCAGGCGTGATTGATCGATTTGACCTCTCTCTTTTGTCGCTTTTTAAGCAAAATTTCACTAAAATTATTTTTATTTATCTCTGGCAATATTTAATTCTTTAATCCGAAGATAAAGAGCTTCAATTTTCTTTAAAGTCTATCACTCTAGAAATTGAGAGTGTTTCTAATAAATCGACGCATATTGAACTTTCGAGCTCGACTTTACGCTCACGATGGTCCACTCTGCGCTCCAACTACAAGTTTTCTTAAACTGAAAGAATGGCAATGAATTCTCATGGCATCATCGATCCTCAAGAGAATCCAAAAATAATTCCTTCTAGACAATCAGTTCTGATTATTGACGATTCGGTCGATCAATTAGCCGTTCAACAACTCGTCCTTGAAATGGACGGCTTTGATGTTTCAACCGCTCAGACTGGGCAAGAAGCTCTAAACATTTTATCGGAGCAACTTCAGCCTCAATTGATTTTAGTAGACATGCAAATGGATGGCATGTCCGGCATTGAATTTTTAAAGCGTCTTGAAATTGAGCAGCCTCTCGTCATCCAAAAAGTACCAGTGGTTTTTTTTACTGCACTCTCTGAAGTTCCCGAGAGTAAAGCAGCGGGTTTTATTCAAAAACCTGTGGACAACAACAGTTTTATAAACGCTGTTCATGGCTTTTTGAAGATGGGATCTTCTCCGCCATATTTAAACTGAAGCTTAAAAGAGGCAAGATGAAAAAAGTTAAAAAATCTGATCGACCTCTTCATTCCGAAAAACCAGATTTGACGAAAAAGACTTTTCCCATTGTTGGGATTGGTGCTTCTGCTGGAGGTCTTGAAGCTTTTATCCAAATCTTATCTAAAATGCCCAATGACACTGGAATGGCATTCGTCTTAGTTCAGCATCTTGATCCAGCGCACCCGAGTCTATCTTCCGAAATTATTTCGCGAGCTACTAAACTCATCGTTCATGAAGTTACCGACAAAACAGTCATACAGCCTAATCAGGTCTACGTCATCCCGTCGAATTATAATATGGGAATTTCTGATGGAGTTCTTAATCTGTACAGCAGGGTCTCCGCGCCTGGTCCAAATTTAAGTATTGATTTTTTCTTCACATCACTCGCTGATTCCGAGAAAAGTCGCTCAGTTGGAGTTCTCTTATCCGGCAATGGCTCAGACGGAACTCAAGGTCTCGAAGCAATTAGGGCCCAGGGCGGAGTCACCATTGTTCAAAACCCGAAAACCGCAAAATATGGCGAAATGCCACAAAACGCAATATCTGCAGGAGCGGCAGACCTCGTATTGAAATTAGAACTTGTTTGCGAAGAGCTTGTTCGAATTGCGAAGCATCCTTATCTGCTCGAAAAAGAAAGAGCATTACGCCAAGAGACATTAGAAAGTGAAGATGATACTCAAGCAGCCAAAGCCGCTCGTAACGATTTAGAACTTCAGAAAATTTTCAATATACTTCTGACAAACACAAGAATCAATTTTGCAGAATATCGGCAAACGACGATACAAAGACGCATCCGCCGAAGAATGATGGTGCATAGAATTGACAATTTCAAAGCCTACGCAAGCTTTTTGAGAACTCACGAAGAAGAAGTCAACTCTCTCTACAATGATCTTTTAATTAACGTGACCGATTTTTTTCGGGACTCGGACGCTTTTAAAGCATTGAAAACATTTGTGTTCCCAAAGATCTCGAAAAATAGGCCAAATCAAAGTCCAATTCGTATTTGGATTCCAGGTT
>JAYUEB010000284.1:0-5592 GCA_043739525.1 Bdellovibrionales bacterium | reverse complement strand
GAAATCGTACATCGGATAAATGCACCATTTATCTCCAGAACGATGATGATGAACTTTGCGAATTCGATAGAGAAGCGGATCACGCAAATTCATATTTGGAGACTTCATATCAATCTTAGCGCGCAGAACACATTCGCCTTCGGCAAACTCGCCGGCCTTCATTTTTCTAAAAAGACCTAAGTTCTCTTCAACGCTCCGATTACGGTAGGGGCTGTCTCTCCCTGGTATATTGAAGTTCCCACGATATTCACGTAGTTCTTCTTCGTTGAGGCTGCAGACATAAGCTTTGCCGTCACGAATGAGTTGTTCGGCCCAATCATATATTTTTTGAAAATAGTCAGAGGCAAAATAAAGATGTTCCTTCCAGTCAAAGCCCAGCCACTTAACGTCCGCTTTGATGGATTCAACGTATTCAACATCTTCTGTTTCAGGATTCGTGTCATCAAATCTCAAGTGACAACGACCATGGTAATCTTCAGCTAAACCAAAATTAAGACAAATTGATTTTGCATGTCCAAGGTGAAGATAGCCATTAGGTTCAGGTGGAAAGCGCGTCACGATGCCTTCTTGAAACTTCTTGGTCTCAAGATCTTTATCAATAATTTGCTTTAAAAAATTGGTTTCGGACGGAGCGTTCTTCGTATTTTCCATCATGCTACTTTAATGCAGAAATGACTTGGCGTCTATAGTTTGGAAGCACTTCGCCTCCTGGAATTCTTGAAATAGGGCGGCGCTCCAGCCGGTCAATGTTCAAGGCGGCAGTTAAAATCGACGAGGTAATTCGCGGCGATCTCACTGCAGGCACATTCAGTGAGGATTCCTCCCGAATCAAGCGTCAGGGAGAGCTCGCAGCCTTCTTGTTCAGAATGTAATACGACATCCTGGCAGGACTGATACATCTGCTCGATGCTGACATATTTATTTTGTGGCTTGGCTTGAGAGTTCAGAAGTTTCAAATCGACGATTTTGGATTTTTCAACGTAGACACGCGTATTTTCTTCGGGCGTCCCCCCAGCAGTGAAGGCGGCGACATGTGAAATACAATGGTAGTGGCTCAGACCTAGACTTTGCCATTTTGAGAGACTTTTGCTGAGCTCAATCGAAAGTCTTTGATGACAAGTTTGATTGTTGCGGCAGTAAATGACCTTATCGCCATCGGTGTATGATTTTGTAACAAGACAAGGACCATTGCAAATCACTTCGTTAATATCCGCTCGCGATGAAGCTTCATAGCACGAGACTTGATCTGGGCACTCGGTAATGATTTCTCTGGTTCCTGAGTCTTTCGAATAGCGAAATTCTCTTTTGTCTAATTTTTGATTCGTTGAGCAAGCGGTGAGAAAAATAGAAAAAGCTAAGAAAATGAACTTCATGGAGGCATCATAGATCACTGATATAGCATTTGAAAGAATGTTTTTAAAAAACATCTTTTTTTCACTTTGAGGATGTGATTCAATCCTCCAAAATTACGCGGACGGAGACTTAAGTGAAGTTATTGTTTTGTGCTTTTTTGATTTTTATGTCTGGCCTTTCTCATGCAAATACAAACAAAGGCGATTGGCCGAATTACGCCAAGGATCTTGCGAGCTCAAAGTTTTCAGAGCTGAGTCAAATCAACAAAACGAATTTGGGAAAACTGAAGGTCGTCTGGCGATGGACATCTCCTGACCAGCAAATTCTGAAAGACAATCCAAAACTTTTTACTTTTTCAAACGAAGCAACACCTATTGCCATCGATGGAAATCTCTATGTCAGCACCTCGATGAGTCAAGTTGTTAAGATCGACGGGGCAACAGGGAAAACTCTTTGGACCTATGATCCACAAGCCTATCATGATCAGTTTCCACCTAATAATGGCTACGTTCATCGAGGGGTTACTTATTGGAAGAGTTCGGATGGACAAAAAGAACGTATTTTTATTGGTACCGGAAATGCTTACCTGGTTTCGGTCGATGCAAAAACGGGAACTCCTGATACCCAGTTCGGAAACAATGGACGCATCGATCTTTTAAAAGATATTAGTTCTGAAGGAGACTTTTGGCTCTTTCGTTGGCAATACGGAGTGACTTCACCAGTGACTGTCTGCAAAGACGTTATCATCGTCGGTTCTTCTAATATGGACGGTGTATTTTTAAATGTGTCTGTTCGAGGCGACGTTCGTGGTTTTGATCCTCTTACTGGAAAAATGAAGTGGCGGTTTCACACGATCCCAACCGCAAACGAATTTGGCGTTGATACTTGGAAAAATAACTCTTGGTTGTATACCGGAAATACGAACGTCTGGACCATGATGAGTGCCGATGAAAAAAATGGTCTCGTTTATTTACCTGTGAGCACTCCGACGAATGATTGGTTTGGGGGAGCCCGCAAAGGTGATGGATTATTTGGCGAGAGTTTGGTTTGTCTTTCGTGCCTTGATGGTGTGAGAAAATGGCACTATCAGCTCGTGCATCATGGGCTTTGGGATTACGATCCACCTGCGGCTCCCAATTTAGTTGATATACAATCAAACGGAAAAACAGTTCAGGCTGTTGTTCAAATCACCAAGCAAGGTTTTGCCTATGTGTTTGATCGAGTCTCAGGAGAGCCTATTTGGCCCATTCTTGAAAAGCCAGTACCGAGTTCGCCGCTTGAGTGGACTTCTCCGACACAACCCTTTCCAACAAAGCCTCTAGCCTTTGATCGTCAGGGAGTCTCGAAAGAAGATTTATTGGATCAAGAGACAGAAAAAATTGTCGATCAATATGTGACTGGGCCTTTATTTACTCCAGGATCCGATCAGAAAAAGGGAACTCTCGTTGTGCCCGGTTGGATTGGTGGGGGTAGTTGGGCGGGAGCTGCATTTGATCCCTCAACGCACAAATTGTATGTTTCTTCGATTACCAATCCGATCGTCGTTCTTTTGGAGTCGAGTTTTTTAATGGGATTCAACAGAAGTTTATCAAAATCATTTGTGACTGATTTAGATGGCAAGCCCTACAATATTCCATTGTTTAAGCCACCTTATGGGAGAGTGACAGCAATCGATTTAGATTCGGGAGATACTTCATGGCAAGTGCCTTTAGGAGAGGGTCCAAGATATGAACCGCGAGTGAAGGCAGGGGTTCAAAACACAAAATTTGAGGGGCAAGCTGTCGGTTGGCCGCGACGAGGACATATGCTGTTAACTCACGATATTTTATTTGTCGGGCAGCAAGGGGATATGAATATTATCGGAGCCGCTCCGTTATTGAATGCTCTGAAAGTTGCAGTGACTGAAACTCCAAGTGAGCAAAATTTGAAAGCTTTTGATCCTGCCACAGGTGATCTTTTAGGTGAGACGAGTTTGTCAGTCGATGTGAACGGTCAGGTCATTCCAGGAGCAAGCGGCAATGCTTACGGAGCTCCCATGACCTTTCTCGATCAAACAGGAAAACAAGTCATTGTGGTTCCGGTTGGTGGCGCTAATTTGCCTGCGGAGCTTGTTGGTTTAGGTATTTGATTTCTGGATTCGGCACGGGTACAAAATGAGTTTTTTCTCCAAAGTGCCGATTCTGTCTGAAATAAATCATTTTGTGTTGGTAGTCGAAAGCAACATCAAATTGTTTGAGGATTTCGTTTCCAATACTGGCATCGAGTCCTTTGATTCCATTGAGGCCCCCTTTGAAAAGTGGTCCTCGTGCACTGACATCCGACAAATGATCAAATGCTGTTAATCTCAATTTTGGAATACGAGTGACCTGAGCGAGTATAGGTCCGCCAACGCCATAGCCCGTTGGGATTTCGGGCTTATTATCAAAGAAGTTGTCAACCAGCGGATGCTTTCGAAGTCTTGTTGTGACGGTGAGAGCAGATCGATCACCTGTATCGATTAAGGTATTTGACTTAAATCCATTGATGCGAGTTTTGATAATCGGCGATTCATTTTGAAGTTTAAATCTCATCGAAGCATAGCCAGCGGAGTTAAAGCCTTCGCCGTTTAGAAAAAAAGAAAGCTCATGATGATCGTAGTCAATGAAGGCTAAGTACTGAGTGAGAATCTCATATCCAAAAATTCCGTCTAGGGCAGGTAGATTAAATGCTTTTTGAATTTTCGAGAAGTCGATTACTAAAAATTTTTGCTGAGTTAGGTTGATTGCACCCACTTGAAAATTTTGAACATCTGTTTGGCCAATATGTTGTTTGTCAGGACCTGCGCCCGTGCCGTCGCCAGCATCGGTGACAGAGAGTCCTAACTTTCCCGCGAGATCAAAAGTCATGGCGTTGCTGCCGCCTGTATCAAAGATAAATTTAAATGGACCTTTTTCATTCACCATCACATCAACAAATATGCGGTTGTCGAGCAACTCAAACTGAATAGGTTTAATCTTTGTTTGTGCGAAAAGTTTTGGGCTTAGGAGAAAACAAATAAATAGTATTTTAAACATGACCTATCTTTTTACTAAAAGTGCTTGAGATCAAACAGAATCTCTGAAAAGCGACGAAAAACGGCTGGTGAATTGTAAGATTTTTGCCTCATTGGATCTCATTTGAGGGCACCTGAACTTATGATATTCTTATGCTTTTGCAAAAGGAGGACTTGTGAATTTACTTAAAAAGACACTCTCAATACTTCTTATTGCAGGTGTTGCGCTGGCTGGCACAGTTGATTTTAAGCCTAAACTAAGACCTCCAGCCGAAAAATATCCGACTGTTGCGATCAACCCAAATGATATCGCAAAAGATAAAGCTAAGGGAACCATTTATTTAAATCCTGCTCAGAGAGAGCAAGATCGCATCGTCATACATGATGGACTTGTTTACTCTTCGCAAGGTGGGAAATATCCCGATACGTTCAATACGACAGCTCGGCACATCAATCATTTTAACTACGTGATGGACTCTGACGGAAACTTTTACCTATTTAATGAATACGCAACTCCACTTATTCGACATTCGAGTATTTTTGATGGTGGGCCTGTCGCAGGGGCCGGAGAGATCGTGATAAAAGATCAGCACGTGGTTTTTATCGACAGTGATTCGGGCCACTACAATACCAAGCAGCTCATGCCTGACGTATACGCTGAACTGACATCAGACGGAGTCAATGTCAGTCAGCTTCAGCATTAAAATTATTTTCGTGCGGAGATCAAGTAGGTAATGCACCCACCTGCTGAGTGATAAGTTCCCTTGTCAATGGTTTCAATCGTGGCTTTGGCCTCTTTTAAGCTTTGATTCCAATAAGTATCAAAGTGATTGAGGTCACCGCCCCCAGCTAAATAATAGCTCTTCATTTCATCGCGGTCCCAGCCTAAAAATTCGCGTTTTACCCACTCCCTCATTTGCCGAATGTTTGCTTGCTGATCGGCGTTTGCGTAGGGTTTAAAAAACGGAACAGTTTTATCTGAGGCGTAGACTTGAATGTTTTGTGCATTTAAATCTGCAAGGTAACCAGGAATCAGATCGCCTTCCGAATTAAATCCAAGACCCAGCGCTTTTTTACCGCGTTGAATATGCAATTCAAATCTCAGTCGATCAAGAATTTGGTCGATCGATTGTTGCTCTGTTAAACTATTCAATATGGCGTGATTTGCAAAGTTATTTGGTTCGGCAACGAGAAGGGTTCCTCCGGGC
>JAYUEB010000283.1:0-16857 GCA_043739525.1 Bdellovibrionales bacterium | reverse complement strand
TTGCGACGAAAACTCGCGAGCAAACAGCATCTGGATTTTTAAAATTTCCAAGCAGTATGACCGACTCGCTTAAGTCCGAAGTAAAAGAAAAAGAAAGCCAAGCGGTCTCGGAAGATACTTTTTCTCGTCTTGGAATTCCAGCTCCCCCGCCTAACAATCGTGTGACTGGCAATGTGGCTCCGCCAATTAAATCTCAACCACAAGCAACTGCGCAGGCGCCGGCGGCTCCACCAAAAGCAAATGCTAACTGGAATATGGATAGCTTTGAAGACATCCAAGTTTTTACCGAACAAGCCGATGACCCAACAAAGGATTTGAATAAATCTTTAGAAGATTTTTCAGAACTCAGACTCACTCCTTTAAAAAAAGATGCGTCAGACAATATGGAGTCTTGGGAACAAAAAGATTTGTCTAATTTCAAGATTGATACTTCTGAGGAAGAAGATCCGTTTTCAATGATGGATCTCGGAAAAGTAGAAGTCACTCAGTCCGGGCAAAAAGCTTTTCCTACATTGTCAGTGACATCTTCTGGTCGCAAAGCTTCAGTGCCAAAAGCGGCACCTGGTCCTAACGAGAGCTTTCAAACTTTTGATTTTGCTGATTCTGAATCTCTGAATCTTGAACTCGACGATGTCGAACCAACAAAGGCCGCAGTTAATCCTAATCCTGAAGGATCAAGCTCCTGGAACTTTCAACTGCCTGAGCACGAGGTTTCTCCCGTTAAACCTGGCGATATTCTCGAGCTTCCGCCAGAATTTTCTGAGCCTGAAAAACCAGAGAAATCAGAAATCTCTGCGTTGGCTGAACACGCGCTCTCTGGAAATGCTCCACCACGACAAGAAAAACCAAAGGCTCCACCACCTCAGCAAGCGCAGAGACCTGCTCCGAGAGCAGAGGCGCCTGTTGAAGCTTCATTTGATGGTGGTACCGATAACGCTTTGATCGAAAAAGTTGTGCGCGAGCAGACGCGTGAGCTCGTTGAGAAAATAATTCAAAAAATATTGCCTGATATGGCAAAACAAATGATACAGCAAGAGCTTGACCGTCTCTTAAACGAAGAAAATCTACCATGACTTTATTAGATATGATTCACGTCGCTCTCAAAGAAGATATGCCTACGGGAGATCTGACCACCGAGTCTCTTGCTCTTGGCCCTCGCATGGGAGATGCAAGACTGATTGCGAAGTGTGATCTCGTTTTGTCTGGCTCTGGCCCATTTGAAGAGAGCATCATGGTTTTAGAACCCAACGCTCGGGTTCATTGGTTTTTTAAAGAAGGCGATCAAATCAAAGATCGACAAGTGATCTGCCAAATTACAGGCGACCTCATTCAGGTTCTGAAAGCGGAGAGAGTGAGTTTGAATTTCTTAGGTCACCTTTCAGGAATTGCAACACTCACTCGTAAATATGTGAATAAAGTTGCACATACTAAAACGAAAATTCTTGATACTCGTAAGACTCTTCCAACTTATCGTGAGCTAGCTAAGAAAGCAGTTGTTCACGGTGGTGGTTCGAATCATCGTAGCAATTTATCTGATGCGATTTTGGTAAAAGACAATCACATCACAGTTGCCGGCGGCCTCACTAAAGCTGTGACTCGTATTCGCGAACACAGCAAAGAAAAAATCGAAGTTGAAGCAAGTACTTTGGCGCAAGTTAAAGAAGCCGTCGCGGCAAAAGTCGACTGTATTTTACTCGACAATATGAGCCTCGATACGATGAAAGAAGCTCTTAAAATTGTTCCTCCTGAAATTCAAACTGAAGCGAGCGGAAACATGAATCTTGATCGCGTTGCTTCTGTCGCCGAACTGGGAGTCACTTTTATCAGCGTCGGTGCACTCACGCATTCAGCTCCTACTGCAGACGTGAGTCTGATCTTTGATTGGCTTCAAAGCGAAGCTATCGGAATATAATGTTAGACATCGGAAAACTCAGCCACAAACTTTTAAACGATATGAAGATCGAGACTTGGTTTGAGAACGAGACGACAAGTACCAATACTATTGCAAAAGACGAAGCCACTAAGATTAAATCTCCGCTGAAAGTTTATTTGACCAATCACCAAAGAGAAGGTCGTGGTCGCAACCAAAACACTTGGAGTGATACGGGCGCAGGCTCAGTATTTTTATCTTCGTGGAGTTTTTCTTTTCGCAAAAATCCGCAGCCGATTTTGTCTCCGCTTGTAGGACTCGCCATTTATCAAAATTTAGAAGCTTGCTTCCCAGGGCCACTCTTTTCTTTAAAAGCCCCAAATGATATTTTGCTGGGCTCTGAAAAGCTATGCGGAATACTTATTGAAAATGTCTTAACCGGCTCCGACGGCCGTTGTATAATTGGTGTTGGCCTCAATGTTTTTGGAGCACCTCAAGGTCTTGACGCAACCCACTTGAGCGCTCATCTCGAAGTAACTGAAAAAATGTGGCAAAGTTTTTTAAGGGAACTTCAATCTGATCTCATCGCATGCTTACGAGCAGCTGAATCCGAAAATTTATCAAGCGATACTTGTCTTGAACTGGCCGAAGCTCTTAGAAAAAATCCACTTTTGAAAGAGCCGCTGAACCAAGTCACTCCAAAAGGAAGCCTACTGTTCAAAGATAAAAAAGTCGACTGGCAGAGATTATGAAGCTTCTCCCTCTCGTCATATCGACCACTTTACTGACGATCTTTGGTTTTGCGAGCTATATATATATTCACTTGGGCGGCAATAAAGAGGTCGATCTTAAAGCTCAAGATCTCGGACCCTATAAAATTATTTTTTCTCATCATGTTGGCCCATACCACAAAATTTTAGATAGCATCGAGCCCATTGAAAAATGGAGTAAAGAAAATAACACCAACTGCGATCTCAGCTTCGGTGAATACCTTGATGACACGGATAGCGTTGCTGAAGAACGCCTGCAAAGCAATGGTGGCTGCATTGTTGGCAGCGAACCAAAGAATTTACCAAGTCAATTTACGTATCGTGAAATTCCGCGACGATTTTATCTGACCGCGGATTTTGATGGAGCGCCCTCAATCACACCGATGAAGGTGTATCCAAAGGCGCTCAGGTGGATCAAAGAAAATAATTACACTCTTGGCGGTCCGGTGATCGAGATTTATTCTTCAACCAAATCAAACCACTCTGCTGATGATAAGGCTCAAATGGCCGTGCATACTCAAGTGCTATTTCCATTGGGCCCTAAGAAACCCTAGTTGTAATCGACAATCGCATCATTACAAACAAAGCTCAGAACCTGAGGCGCATAGTAGACTTCTTCTTGCGTTGGAATGAAGTTACCTGGCCCAGCAGAAACCGTGAGCAATGCGGATTTACAAGTTTTAACTACGACCCCTGAATCCGATTTATGAGATGCCCCGAAACCCATCGAAACCATCTGTTTAACACGTTCGATCTCCAAACCAGAAGTTGCACTCACAAGTTCACCTTGTGCAACATGCACTTCCGAAAAGCCTGGAAAAATAGGCCTCACAACGACAGATGCCTTTAAAGTCACAGATTGAGGCTCTGTGCTTTGAGGTGCTGCAAAAATTACTTTTGGAAGCAAAATAAGGGCTGAAAGTAGAATCATTTTTTTCATAAGATCTCTCCTATAAGAATAGAGGCATTTTAAGTTTCGAAGCTTTCAGAGATTGCATACTGAGTGCCAATAAAGATGAGTAGTTCTTACACAGTGACGGCAAAAAGCGTAACTGTGGAATAAACTCCTAAGTCTTTGTCTGAGCTTTCACAAAAGAAATGAAAATGATATAAATCGCGCCCAACTCTTACGAATAGGAATAAAAATGAAAAAAACATTTCTCATTGCATTTGCAATCCTCATGTCATCACAAGTTTTTGCTTCAGGCAGAACTTTCTCAATGGTTGATAATTCAACTGGCGAACAATTTCTCTGCACAAGTGGTAGCAGCTCAGGTCCTGCAGATATCGATTGTACGTCAAAAGTTTCTCAAACGTGCAGAAGCACAACGAGCGAAGGCGGCAATCAGTGCTTTCAAGATGCGACTTCTGCTTGTAAAGGCTCAGGTCCTCGATTTAGTCAGTGTGTAGACGCCACTTCACAGGAATGCCGTAGCACGACTAGTCTTGGCGGTAATGCTTGCTTTCAGCAAGCGCTCTCGACTTGCCGTAACTAGTTTTGAAATCGCTGGCAGCCGTCCTCAGTTGGCGGTTGGCCGTTTCGGTCGCAGTTGACCGATAACTGTTTGCCTGGCCCTGAACCCTGATAAACACAGGAGTTCAGGGGCTGGCACTCTGATACCCGATAACTGAAACCGAAACAGTGAACTGCTGCGGCTGCCTGCGGCCTGATTCTCAGTGTGATTTGGCGGCGTCTCGTAAAAGGTTTAAAGCGCTTCCGGCTTTAAACCATTTAATCTGTTCGGCGTTGAATGTGTGTTTCAACTCCGCAGTTTCAGATTTGCCGTCTTTGTGTTTAATCACAAGTTGCAAATTTTTGCCTGGGGCAAAACTTGTCAAACCATGGATTGCCAAAACGTCATCTTCTTTAATTTTTTCGTAGTCCGCCACATTTGCAAACCACAGAGCCAAAGCTCCTTGTTTTTTCAAATTGGTTTCGTGAATACGAGCAAAACTTCTTGCGATCACGGCCAGAGCTCCAAGATGTCTTGGGCACATAGCCGCGTGCTCGCGTGAAGATCCTTCTCCGTAGTTCTCGTCGCCAATGATCACCCAAGCTTGGCTTTTCGCTTTGTAATCACGCGCCACTTGCGCAAATTCTTTGGTTTCTCCACTGAGTAGGTTTTTTCCTTGGCCGGTCGCCCCGCTAAATGCGTTCACTGCACCTAAGAGCATATTGTTTGAAATATTGTCGAGATGTCCACGGTATTTCAGCCATTTTCCTGCTGGAGAAATATGATCTGTCGTACATTTACCTTTCGCCTTACAGAGAACAAAAAGATTTTCAAAATCTTTGCCACTCCATTTTGGAAAAGCCGTCAATAACTGCAAACGATCAGAAGTCGGAGATACCTTTACTTCAACGCCTTTACCTTTTGGTGCTTGGTAGCCATCTGGATCTGCCACAAAACCTTTTGCTGGCAATTCAGGAGCAACAGGAGCTGAGAGTTTTATTTTTTTGCCTGATGGCGTATCGAGCGTATCCGTCATCGGATTAAAATCGAGACGACCCGCAAGCCCTACTGCCATCACCATTTCAGGAGAACCGATAAAGGCCAAAGTGTCTGGGTTATCATCGTTACGCGCTTTGAAATTTCGGTTGAATGAAGTGACGATTGAGTTGCGATCACCCTTTTTTATATCGTCGCGCTTCCACTGTCCGATGCAAGGGCCGCAAGCATTTGCAAGAACGGTTGCTCCTACGCTATTCAAGGTTTCCATTTGGCCATCTCGACTAATGGTATTTTGAATTTGAGTTGAACCTGGAGTGACATAAAAAAATTGTGGCATTTTAATTCCGGCATCAAGAGCTTGCTTTGCGATCATCGCGGACCTGCCGATATCCTCGTAAGAAGAATTGGTACATGAGCCGATGAGTGCTGCCGACAAAGTTGTAGGCCAGCCACCTTCTTGTGCATCCGCCTTCATTTTCGATACGGGATGAGCAATATCTGGAGAATGCGGACCAACCCAATGTGGCTCTAAAGTGTCGAGATCAATCTCAACAACTTGATCAAAATATTTTTCAGGATGAGCCAAAACATCAGCATCAGCAGATAAAATATCTTTATTTTCGTCTGCAATCTTCGCAAGAGTCGCTCGGCTCGTTGCCTTCAAATAAGTCGACATACGATCGTCGTATGGGAAGATCGAGCAAGTCGCACCAAGTTCGGCACCCATATTGGTAATCGTGCCTTTACCGGTACAGCTGATCGAAGCACAGCCATCGCCGAAATATTCAACGATACGATCGGTTCCGCCTTTAGTCGTGAGAATCCCGCAAAGTTTTAAGATCACATCTTTTGCTGAGGTCCAGCCATTCATTTTACCTTTCAAATGAACGCCGATGAGCTGAGGATTTTTAACTTCCCAAGCAAGACCTGCCATCACATCCGAAGCATCGGCTCCGCCGACACCCACTGCAACCATGCCGAGGCCGCCTGCATTTGGAGTATGAGAATCTGTTCCGATCATGAGGCCACCAGGAAATGCGTAGTTTTCTAAAACCACTTGATGAATAATTCCTGCGCCTGGTTTCCAAAATCCTAAATTATATCTTGAACTCGCTGTCGCTAAGAAATCATAGACTTCTTTGTTCTCGCTCATCGCTGTCGACATATCTTTATCAGCGCCTGCATTTGCACGAATTAAATGATCGCAATGAACCGTTGAGGGAACATGCGCTTCGTCTTTACCGGCAAGCATAAATTGTAAGAGCGCCATTTGCGCTGTTGCATCTTGCATAGCTACGCGATCCGGTCGCAATAACAAAAAGCTTTGGCCACGTACGAAATCTTGAGTGGCAATATCATCAAGATGTCCAAATAAAACTTTCTCAGCAAGAGTGAGTGTCTTCGTCTTTCCGCCATTTTCTTTTGCGTACTTCGCTTGAAATTTTTTAATGTTCTCGCGAGTTGTCGCGTAAACTTTTTGAACTAATTCTGGGGTAGTTTCGATTTTGGCCATAGATGCTCCAGGGTAAAGAACGAGTTGGAAAAGACTGTCTCCACAATAATGCGGAAGTGGTGCAGCACTCAATGATGGACTTTACGCGTCTAGTAGATTTCGAGACGATTGAAGTTGTACTCGGATTCGAGATCTCTTTGAGCTCCATGGACAAGACCTTGGCCGTTAACGATCGTCATTTTGCGGCTCTTGACATCATTCACATAGACCGGGTTCACGTGTCGCAGCCTTAAATTCACAATCTCGGTGAGCCTATCGTCGGCGGTCGCATTTGGATTTGCAGCTAAGTAGGCTCTATAGTCGACAAAGTCTCCAGTGGGCATATCGCCATCCTGGTCAACGACATCGAACATCATGAGATAAGTTCGCAGCTGAACGATGCCTGCCTGCAGGGCGTAAGCCTTGGCAAGTGCGTGCATAATCAAAGCTTCTCCAAATTGCAAATTAATATAAACTGGAGCGACCGCTAAACTTTGAAATTCCGCTTTCCACTGAGTTGCAAAACTTGTCCCCGCACTATTGGTATAGAGATTTTTAACTGCCCAAGCAACCGACGCTGTATCAGGATCCACCATTGGCACCATGACCATATCGAGAATCGAAACTCTTGGTTGCATAGCGTGGGCCGCCACTCCGCCCTGCGACTCCCAGGTCGCAAGCATTGTGTAGAGCGCTGCTAAGTGTGTTTTTGAAAAAATTTGGGTCATCACATCTGGATGATGATCGCGCATGTCGATCAGAAGTGGCTGCAAAGTTCCCGAGCCAAAGTTTTGGCTCAAGAGTCCAAGGCTCATACCCTGCTTGTCTGAGTTATTTGAAATCGTACTCCAGGACTCTCGCCCTTCGAAGCTCCCCGAAATATTTAGAGCCAGCTCAAGAGCTCGCTGATCCACAAGACCCATATCTGTAGGCCAAGTGATCGCACTAAAATCAATATTTGAATTTATTGCGGGAGGGGGATTTGCCGCAGAGTACGGTGGAGGGCTCGACCCAAGTCCACTTTGTTCCTGCTGTGCCGAGATCACTCCTTCTTTCGCGCATCCACCTAAAGAAAAGAAGAGCGTCGCAGCTCCTATCAAAAGTATTTTTGTCATCTGGTTATTTTGTTTTTCTGCACTCGAAATGAACAGTCTAGAGCTGCAGGAACGACGTGAATTTGAACCTAGGTCGACCTTATCAAAAGTTTTTTTCGATTAGTGCGTGATTCAAATTAATACTTATTTAGACGAAACTCCGTAGGCTAAAGTTAGGTCGTGATACAAATTTGCGTCTCATATTGAGATCTAAAATATTTTTATTAGAGCTTGCTCCTGAATGTTTTGAAGCACCTACGTTGTCTCAAGATTCACAATGAAACGCTTTCCAAATATTTTTTTGTTTTCAGGACCAGCCTTTCGTAGGAAACTGAAATCTGTTGTACGTACGTAGGAGAATACCAAAATGAACCAAAATCAAAAATCAATTCCCGAAAAGGAATTTAAGTGCGCCATAGCAGATGATCAATCTCTCGTGGTCGTCACACTTTCTGGCAATTTTTGCATTGAGCACCTTACCGAGATTCAATCCATCTCAAAGCAAATACTTAAACTCCCTGATATAAAATTTGTTGTTATTGATATGTCGCGAGTAACAGATGTCGCCTCCAATATGATTTTTTCTTTTGCCAAAATTCAAAAAGATGTTCGCGTAAAAGCTATTCAATTAAGAATTTACGGTACCCAACCAAAACTTCTAAAAAAGCTACTGGATCGCGGCGTCGTTCGCGAAAACGAAAGTTGCGAAACTTTATCCGTGGCCGTTCGGTCTCTTTTGACAGTAGGCCGAAGAGATCCAATCGCCGCCTAGTTTGGACTTGCCTATTCAAGGCTCTTTGTTAGCCTGATTCTATGAAGCTCATTTTTGCTATTTTCCTATTCGCTAGTCTCGCACATGCCGAAAACCTCGAAACAAAAAAATTAGTGAGTTTTGAAGCCTTCGTTCAATTTTCTGAAGGCACAGTGAGTTTGGGTAGCGAGCGCGAAGCTGTCAAATATGGCACTCCCATTTATGAAGACTCCAAAATCAAACTCGAAAAATCTGCGACTCTAAAATTTGTAACCAAGCAAAACTGCGTGGTCGTCACCTATGGAGAGGGTGACGTTGCCGGACCTCTCGCCGAAAAACCATGGAGAATCACAACACGAGCTGCGCGCTTTTTATGCCCAGATAAAAATGAAGAAAAATTTGTTTTTCATGGAATTGAAATAACTCCAGAAGGCGAAACCCTTTTTGACGTCAGCGGAAAAATATTCGTCATTACAGGCCGCGCGCGTTTGACTCAAACTTTAGCAAGCCGGCACATCTATCAGTACTCAAAGGCTCTCATCACATCCGAACCGAATCAACAAACTCCGCAAGCACAATATGACTTCGACAATCTCTACAAAATTCCACGAGAGGGCGAAAAGCTTGTAAAGCCAAAGCTTGTCACACCAGACAACTACCGCATTACTTTTGGACCTGAATTTGGCCCTTCCATTTTGCTACACGCGAATGGTTACCTCAATCACTACGACTACTCTTCAAGTGGCCCAAGTTTGCAATTCACGTTTCGAAACGATCAGGCAGGTATTATTTTAGGCCTTCATTATCTTGAAACTGAAAGCCAGAATCAAAGTGGTAACTACAATAACAACAACAATGGCTCTAATAACTCAAACTCAAGTGATCGACTTCGTAATTTGGGCGCAGACGTCGGCTATCGATTTGATTTTGATCGCTGGTGGTCGCCCTTTGCCAGAGGCGGAGTCACTTGGGAGCAAAATGAGCTCTATATCAATTCTGGCAGTAACTGTAACAACTGCTCTGGTTACTTTAGCGATCAAACATTCAATTATATTGGATTGAGCGCAAGTATCGGAATCGACGCTTTAGTGAGACCGAGTTGGCTCGGCGGCCTCGGAGTTTTTGCGAGTACTGAAATTCAACTCAACCAAACTGTGATTTCGACTAAGCAAACAGTCAATAACATTCAAGACAATGGCTCGAGTCCAAAAGAAGCCGACAATGACAAAGGCTTCATTTTAGACTTTAATGGGATTGTTCATTTGGGTCTACTCTACCAATTTTAAAATTCGTTTAAACTGGTCCCTTAGACTGTAAATTTTAAATTTCGAATAAATTGAGACCATTTTTCCTAATGCTTTCTTATGAAGCTAAATTGTTTAGTTGCTGATGTTTTTCTTTATCATCTCTTAGTTCGTCTTGCTGACTCTTCGCTCCTTTGATCGGAGCCTCTTTCTTATTGGGATTAATCAGCATCATATTGTGGTAAATTGCATAGAGAGCAATATGATAACCTAGGCGCTCTGGTTTCTTTGTCGTGCACCAGGTCTTTCGAAATAATCGATTGATGTTTGCTCTTAACATCGCATAGGTGTGATTGAGCGTAAAGAGAGGATCAAATCCGATCTTCTTAAGTTCTCCCTGGCCGGTCACGGCGGATCTTCTGCTTAAGTGAGTTTCATATTCGGCTTTTGGAAAGAATTCCTTCACATCATTTAAGTAATGAGGATTCATATCCGATCGAATATGAACATGCTCATCTACAACACTCTTAATTTCTTTAAAGAGCTCTTGTCTTTTTTCTTTGCGATTTTCAATCCGCTTACCGTATTTTTTGAGCGCCATCTTTGCTAATGGCCCCTTCGCATTCATGCTCGCAATCCGAAAGCCTATGATCCATCTGGATTTGTGCTCCACTGCCATAGTTACAGACAATGGTTTGCACTTAGTATGCTCAAAAGTTTCAAGATCATCGAACTCAAAGCTTTTCACGTTTGGATAAAATTGGTTTAGAAGCGGAAGTATTTTTTGGGCCTTCTTGCCCATTAGAACAAATTTACGAACAATGGTTTTGCGATTTACCTTAAGTACAAAAGCCGATCGCCTCTGAGAAAAGCCACCAGTATGGAGATGAAGAATAATAGGATTAAGATAAGGTTTTTTCTGATTAAAGATTTCTTTAGGCGTGGAGTCAGAGAAAGTCTTCTTACAATTAGGACAGCGATAGCGTTTAATATGAAGTCCATCGTGTTTTCGAAAGAAAGATCCGAAAGACGTAAGCTGCATCCGCTTCACGTAAGAATCAGCGTTAGAATCAAAACAAAAACAAGCTCTCTTCATTGAAACACAGAGAGAGCAAAGCTGAAGCCACAATTTCGATTGAACAGTCTAAGGGATCAGTTTAAAATTCGTTTTTGAGGTCTTTGTATTTTGAAGGAATGGCTTCCTTTTCGATTGTCCATGAATCAGGATTTCCCAAAACTTTGACGGCATCTTTTTCTGCGAAATCTTTATCGTCTTTCGCGACTGCTGAAGCAATTCTTAAATCATGCTTTATAGATTCTTGTATCGGCACAACGATCAATTGCTTTGATTTTGGCTTGGTCATATCTGACTCTGACTTAGCTTCAACAGCGACCTGTTGACCACCGCTCACCAAAACTTTTTGATGAGTTTCTTTGTTTTCAACTTCAACCGTTCCTGAGAGGGTTGCCTGTTCGGTGCCGACACTGTTGGGATCAAATCCGACAAAGAAATCTGTGCCTCTGACCCCAGCTACTGCCGTATGCGTATGAATTTGAAAGCTTGATTGAGGTCCCTTAACATCGGGCGCCGCTTCTTTTGCTTTCTTTTGAATGATCGCGCGCACTTTTCCGTAAGCTAAATTCACGAGATTGACGCTGGGTTTATCCTGTGGACCCGAGACTCCGGCGATTTCGACTCTTGAATCTGGTCCCATTGAAATTTTGCCGTTAGCTAAAATAATTTTAGCAACCGACTGACCCCTTGTAACGACGATGTCGTCACACTCTAAGGATAAAAAGTTTTTTCCTGAAACGATAAAGCGATTGGCTTCATCGCCCGTTTTCACCTGACTTCTCAGAACATCAACTGTTCCTTGAACGGCGGCGAGAGAGCCACAGCTTGCGGCATGTGCCGCGCCCGAAAATAATAAACTAAATACGATTATAGTCGTCTTCAAATCGAACGATATCGTCTTCGCCAAAATAACTCCCTGTTTGAACTTCAATAAATTCAAGTACAATGCTGCTGGTATTTCGAATGCGATGTTTTGCGCCTAGAGGAATTTGGACTGAGTCACCACTCTTCACCGGGATCACTTTATTATTGAGAACGACTTCGCCCTGACCTTTTATGATGATCCAATTTTCAGTGCGCTTTGCATGCGACTGATAAGAAATTTGAGAGTGAGCATCGACAGTAATAATTTTTGATTTGAAATGCTCTTCATCTTTTAGAATCGCAAATTTTCCCCAAGGTCTGAGTTCAAAACGATGCTCTTTCGCTGACTTGTTTTGAGTACTCACCAAGTTTTCAACAATCGATCTCACTTTTTGACTTGAGCCGCGTTTCGAAACTAAAAGTGCGTCTTCGGTGTCCACGATAATGAGATCCTCGACTCCAACAAGGCCTACGACTTTTTTGTGGTCTGAAAACACAAAATTATTTTTTGATTCATGGCCAAAGGCTTCGGCAAAGTTTGCAAGAGGCAAAGAAAATGGTGGTTCGCCAAATCGGGCAACATCATCCCAAGAACCCAGATCGCTCCAGCCAATATTGCATGGAACGCAGACTTGATCCTTTAATTTTTCCATAATCCCATAATCGATACTTACGGATTTCACTTGCGAATAGATTTCGCTTAAGTTTGAAAGATCTTTTTTAATTTTAGTAATTTCGCTCCAAAGTTCAGGCATGAGCTTTTCAAAAAGTGCGATCATGTTTGAAACTTTGAATACAAAAATACCGGCATTCCAAAAGAAGTCACCTGAGGCTAAAAACTTCTCAGCCGTTTTAAGATCCGGTTTTTCGCGAAATGATTTTACAAGATGCGCACTTAAATTATCTTGGCTCAAAGTTTTGTTTGAAGACACCTCAATATAACCGAAGCCAGTTGCCGGATATTCGGGGTGAATTCCCAAAGTCACAACGGGTGCTTTTTCTGCCGCCTGCGCCGCAAGCTTTAAGGCCTTTTGAAATTCGACCTCGTTAATCACCAAATGATCGGCCGGGAAAATACCGACAAGAGATTCTTGATCTCCCATCAATTTCATTTGATGACAAAGCAGTGCAATTGCTGGAGCCGTGTTACGACCAATTGGCTCAAACATAATTTGATTTTTTGGAATACCTAATTGTGAGAATACGCGATTTGTCAGAGTCGTGAGCTCGCTTGTTGTGAGAGTCCAAACCGAGCCAAGAGGCATCAAGCGCTTAATCGTTTTTTCTAGTAGAGATTCATCTAAGAATTCGCAAAATTGTTTTGGAAGGCTTGCGCGTGAAACGGGCCAAAGCCGTGTTCCCATGCCTCCAGATAATATCACCGGAATAAACTTATTTTGAGCTGTTGTCATGGGGGCAATCCTAGCTTAGGCCCATCCCAAACTCAATCCTTGAATGAAGCCTCAACGATGTTTTTGCGCTGGTCAACGAGGCTGACATTCGAGTTTTTCTCGTAGAGAACATAATAGAGGGGGCGGTTTTGAGATTCTTCTAAAATGCGCCCTAAATACTCCCCAAATATCAATAAAATCGAAAAGATCAAAAGCCAGCTGAGTCCGCCCAAGATACTCCCGATTTGAAAGGATCTCAGCTCATTTAAAAATACGAGCAGGCCAACACCAAATCCGCATCGCGTGACAAATCTCAAGGGATGTTTAGTCGTCGCAACAATGATCTCAACCCCTTCATTAATGCGTTCTAAAACCGATTTTTTCTCGCTGCTCAAGGCCTTCAGCGGTTTATACGGATAGGCTAAGCTCTTCACTCCAACCGTTGAGCCGTACATTCTTAAAAGTGGATAGCGCTCTTTAATTTGGGTGATGGCATTTAAAACTTGGCGATTGAAAGCCCTAAAGTCAGTAGCCTTGTGCGGAAGATAAAGCCGCAAATAACGTTCGCAATACATATGAAATAATTTAGAAAGCCACAATACCGGTCCGTGGTAGGCCAGGTGTCTTGCGTTTTCTCCGTAGACGATTCCTTCACTCTGAGCGCATTGTAAAATAGCAGGAACAACAATTTCTAAGGGATCAATTGCGGGATGAAATACCAAGGTACAATCACCGATCGATTGCTCAAGTCCCGCGAAAGTCGCAATTTGATCGCCAAATTTTCTTGTAAGCCTTAAATATCGAATCGCCTTGAGCTTGATCAGTAAAACACTCACGACATTTTCAGTTTCGTCTTTTGAGGCATCATCAACGATAATCACTTCGTAATTCGTAAACTCTTGCTCTAAGGCATCACACAGACTTGGCAAAATCTCTTTGAGCGTCTGCGCTTCATTGCGAGTTGGAATCACGACAGAGGCAAAAATTTCTTTTTTATGTTTCACGAGAGGAACTCCTCTTTAACACGTTCGGCGATATCGTATACATTGTCAATTTTTCCGCCCATAATTGAAACAAAATTTGGTTGATCTTTATCCATTTCGAAAAAAATCGGTCTACCGTCATTATTTGAGTTTTGTGGAAGCAAAGTTTTGACCTCAAAAAAAGATTTTACGTAATGGGTTTGCTTCAACGACGGCATAAATTTTTGCGCGTCTCGTATCATATACTCAAACCGACTTTGCTTATCATAATCTCGTAAAACTTGAGTCGAATCGACTCGGTCAATACTCGTCCATCGAATGTGCGGCGTGTACCTGACATGGCTGAACGAATGATATTCCGTCGACGGAAATGGAATCGTTGAGAAAAACGGCCCGCACATCAAAGTGAATCCAAATTTTTGAAGAGGCTTTGGAAGCTCAACAAGTGCAAGCTCAGCAATCTCGTATTCGAGTACACTTGGCTTTTTTGCAAAATGCAGGTTAAGTAAATCACAATAAGTACAATTTAAAATCAAATCGTATTCGGTCTTTGAAGGCCCAGTTTGGGTCAGCGAAAGTGAAAGCTTAGCGCCAGGCTGCTCCGTGACTTTATTCACACCGGCGCCAAGATAAACTTGAACTCCGGCGTGCGCGAGTCTTTCGGTCATCGTTGCTCTCAGCTTCATCGAATCAAAAGTACATTCTTCAACATAAAAAGCGGCCTCAATTGCATGAGGATCAAAAAACTTCATATGCTCAGGCGAAACCGGGTCAAGTGGTGAACCGATCTTCGTCATAAAGTGATGAAATTGTTTTGCCGAGACTTTTGAGTTCGCTCTTGCAATCGCATAAATATGATTAAAATCTCTTTTTAGACAGTCCGAAAACTCCTCAACAAACCTCGGGTAATTCACCCGCGATCTTAAAGCCGTCGGAGTATGTCTTGGATAGTGATAGCCACCGTGAACGCGCGCTTGATTCCAGTAAGAAGCCCTGCTCATGAGCTCGGGTTCGCGCTCAAAAAGGTCCACCTCAACACCGTTTTTCGCAAGTTCGCACGCGAGGTAGCAGGCATAAAATCCACCGCCGATCACGGCTGCAGATTTTATTTTCTTCTGAGGAGATTCAGGCATGATTTCTCTTCTTTTTTTCTTGAACGAGTCGATCGATTTCACCGAGATAATTTTTAATAGTCTTGCTCATCTCGACTCTTGAGTCATTGTCATCGACCCAATGAACCGGGATTTCATCCACTTTATAACCGAGCCATTCGGACTTCACCAAAAACTCGGTATTAAAAAACCACGCGTTTGATAAGGGCGAAAGCTCTTGTTGAATTTTCTTAAAAACATCAGCTCTTATAAATTTAAAGCCGCACATGCCGTCGGTGATTTTCACACCAAGGCGCGCTTTTAATATAAAATTAAATCCACGCGAGGTGATTTCTCTTAAGAGAGTCCGGTTTTCAACCTTGGCACCTTTGAGAAGGCGACTACCCGTCACGACTGCCACTTGAGGATTTTTAAATCTTTCTTTGAGGTCTTTTAGATGCTTAAGGTCTGTTGCGAGATCCACATCCATATAGCCAACGATCGGAGCGCGGGCCTCTGACCAGGCCGCTTTCAGAGCACGGCCTACGCCTCTTTCGCCGACGGATAGAACTTTGATGTCTTGATATTTTTTCTGAAGCTCAGCTGCGACCTCAAGTGTCCGATCGCTTGAACCATTATCTGCAACCGTCAAACATGCGTTGATCGCATTGGCTTTACAAAAAGCAGCTGTTTCAGAAATTCCACGAGTGAGTCTATTTTCTTCATTCAAAACTGGGAAGACAATTTCAAAATCCCAGCTCATATCTTCACTCGCTTACCAAGCTCGACCGACTTGCGAGCGGCATCGATGATTCGCATGATTTCGATTCCTTGATCGATTCCAATAATGTCAGATTTTTTACCGGATCTTAAACACTTTGCGACGTGACCCAACATGTGTTCAAGCGCGTCCCTCTTAGGTTTTTTGGTCATTGTTTGAGCTTTTACGGCACCCAATTTTCCTTCTTGGCCAAACGCAAATTTAAATTTTGTCTGGTTAAAAACCGAAGGCGCCATATCTTGCCAAGAAAAAATCTTTGTCGCTGTCGTCACACTCATGATTTTTTGTTTATGGATAAAGTTCATCGAACCAACTAGCTCAGCACTCGTATCGCCTTTAAATTTCATTTCGAGATGACATTGATCAAGGTCTGAATTGTGAACTTTCGTTCCCAGAGCCAATATGGATTTTGGTCTCTCGTCATTCAAAAGAGAAAGGCTCATGTAAATGTCATGGTAGAGAAGCTCCCCCAAAACATCTGAGTTTTTCTGAAAACGGCCGAACTGTACCCGCTCAGAGCTAATGCCCTTAATTTTCTGTTTCGAAAGCATCGCTTTGAATTTCAAAAAGTCCGGATTAAAAAGAAAAGTGTGATCGACAAAAATCTGAGCTTTATTTTTACGAGCCAAAGCCTTAAGAGATTCGGCGTCCTTGCGATTGAAAGTGATCGGTTTAGTTAAAAAGACGTTGATCGATTTTTTGAGAGCAAGTTGAGCGATCTTCATGTGTTGATCGAGGCTGGTGAGAACAAAAAGAACGTCAAAGTCGCAGTTCTTAATTAAATCTTCAGAAGTTCGAAAAAGCTGAACTTGACCCAAGTCTTGAGGGGAACCAGAACGCGAAGCGACTGCGACCAGATCAAAATCTGAACTCTCAGATAATTTCTTAAAAAAGATTTTTCCCCAAAAGCCAAGACCAACAATTGCGCAAGAGAGTTTTGCCATGGACCAATGATGACGCAAATCTCAGCCAAAAGGTACCTGCTTAGTTTTGGAGGC
>JAYUEB010000282.1:0-5612 GCA_043739525.1 Bdellovibrionales bacterium | reverse complement strand
CCTTAGACTGAAGGTTTTCGAATAACGACTCTTTGGTCTGAGCGAAACCACCAGCGAACGATATTAAAATACTGTTAAATATTTCAAACAAACTCCTTTTACGCCTAGAGCAGAGCGGAATTTTTGAAATATTTTTAGTTCTATTTTGCCTAATAATTTACTTTATGTTCGCTCGACGTGTCATCCTGACTCAATCGACTGCTTCATTTTCTAACGGATTAAGCCGATACAAATATCAGATCTATTTGTAAATGGGATGTGATCTGTGGCGATTAAGAAGAACTTCTCCGTGGCTATTCTTGCATTTGTTGGTCTTTTCAATCTTCTCTCATTCCAGAACTGTGGTCACAATTTTGAGGCCGTAAAGAGTACCGCGACCCAGCCAACTTCCTCTCAGCTGACTTCTCCAAGCATCGTCCTGACAAAGGGTCCAACCAATGCGAATACCTCTAGTGTCAACTTTCAATTTCAGGTGACTAGCGACCCTGGAGTTACAATCAATCAGATTATTTGCCACGTATTAAGTTCGGGAACCGATCTCGTAAGTGGGGATTGTAAATCCGGAAGTTATTCTGCCTCAAGCCTCAATGAGGGCAATTATAGTTTTCAAATTCAAGTCACAACAACAGCAGGCGTTCAATCGAGCTTCAGTCAAAATTTTACTATCGATATGACTGCGCCGACGGTGAATTTGAATTCTCTGCCGGCAATGGTTTCAGCTAACCAAACGCCAAGCATTGGCTTCTCAAGCACCGACAATCTAAGCGGAGTGGCGAAAGTCACATGCATGATCGATGCAATCGCGATCAGCAATTGCTTAAGCCCTTATATACCTTCTCCGTTGGGTGCGGGTCCTCATACTTTTAAAGCGCAGGCCACTGATATGGCTGGGAACCTCAGCTCTTGGTCGACTTATTCTTGGACCATTGATCTTACAGTGCCGACAGTGAATTTTGCTTCGACTCCCGCAGCTTTTACCAATTCAACTTCGGCACAGTTCTCTCTGTCCGGAACTGACGTCAGCAGTTACACCTGCAAATTGGATCAAGCTTCATCTTACTCAAGTTGCACAACATCTCCAAGTTTTACGGTGGCTGCAGGCAAACATAGCTTGTCTGTGATTGGAACCAGCCTAGCAGGACTTGCTTCAAGTCCAACAACTTATCAGTGGGACGTCGATACCGTCGCACCTGCCGCTCCGACACTGACTCCTGATGTCGGTAATTTAACGAATAAAACGAGCGTTCATTTTAGTTTGGCCTCGAGCGATAATGACAGTGGCGTGGCTTCGTTTCTTTGTTCGATTGACTCAAATTCGCCTGGGAATTTTACGAGCTGTTCGAGCCCAGCAGGCTATACTTTAACCGATGGTTCTCATAGCTTCTATTCTAAGGCGGTCGACAAAGCTGGAAATATTTCTGCAGCTAGCTCCGTAACTTGGATAATAGATACGACTCCACCGAGTACTCCGAATCTTGTTGCTAGTCTTAGTAGCCCGACAAAATCTAATCTGATCACAATTTCTTATTCCTCTACCGACGCCGGTTCTGGTATCGCCTCCTATACTTGCTTTCTTGATTCGGTTATTCAGACAACATGCAGTGGATCGAGTTCGCTTACGGGACTCGCGGATGGTTCACATAAGTTTGAGGTAGCGGCTTTTGATAAAGCGGGCAATCAATCCAGTTCATTAGGAAGTTTCCAGTGGCTGATCGACTCAACGGTCCCGACGGTGACACTCACTTCGATGGTTCCGAGTAACTTCGCTGCAAATACGACTTCAGATACTGAAACATTTCAGTGGACTGCTTCTGATAACACTGGCGGAAGCGGGCTGGCAACAGTCTCATGTCAGTTCGATCAAAACTCGGCATCCAATTGCTCGACCTCTTTTACAACTCCGCAGCTAAACGTGGGGCCACACACTTTTACTGTTACAGCAGTCGATCTTGTTGGGAATTCCGCGAGCGCGAGTTTCAATTGGACTTACGCTCTTCCGATGAATTTGCCGGAATACAATTTACCAAGCTACCTGAGCTATATAAATATCAATAAACGTTGGCCGTCTCACCCACAAATATTTTCTGATGATACTGGCAATTTGTACGCAAACAGCGCCTGCGGTGTCTTTAAGTCAACAGATGCCGGAAACACATTCTCGAGTTTCAATATTCCCGTGCCAAACTCAATTAATGGACTTGCCTTCGGAATCGGTCGTATCTATGTGGCCACTGACGGATTCTGGGTATCTTCTGATGGTGGAACAACCTATCGAAATACGCTGAACGCAAAAATTGCCCAAAGCATTTTTGCAAATAATCCGCCAAACACCTGTTCGCAAGTGAGTTTCGGAATTGGACTTGGAGTTCAACAGCTAGCAGCCCAAGGGAATTTTTTAGTGTTAGGGACAGGGTACGGTCTTTTTGTTTCTCATGACGGTGGAGAAAGTTTTACTGTTCCGACTTCTATTAGCGGCGGATATGTCCTTCCACCTATTCAGGCTAGCTCGATCGACATCGTTGGAAATAAAATATATGTCTCAACGAATTGGGGGGACCCGACGAATGTAAATACACGGCCACTCTCCGGCGGGACCTGTCAATCCAATAGTATTCCGTATTATTCTGTGCTCGTATCCACGGATGGTGGGGTGACTTTTAACTCCATCAGCAGTGGTATCGCCGCCGAACCAGTTTACCAGTCAAGAAATACGCCTTCGACAATCTACGCACTTGGGTCTGTAGGCACTAAGACCACCACGAGTTACATTCGTTCAGTCGATTCAGGTATATCTTGGAGTTTGCCGACAAACTCGCCCATACCGGTTATAAACAATATGGACCTTTGGGATTTCAACGAAATTTTAGAAACTAGCCAGTCCCTTTTCATTTTAGCAGATGCCAACTACGGAACGGGCCTTGGGTACTCTCTTTTCAGATCGTCCGATTGGGGCTCTTCATTCGGTTCAAAAATAAATTTAGGCCAAGCTGATTCTGAAATTGCCGGATTCGGTTTGGCTCATGTCGGAAATAAACTTCAAGTCATGACCAACCAGGGAGTATTGATTTCATCCGACGAAGGAAATTCCTTTAGCAGTCTTAAAAAATTCTCGTCTAATTTTTGCACTTATCCTTGGTGGGGTAATATTTATGATGCCACCGCGTCTGGCAATAATGTTTACAACTATACTCTGCAGCAGATGAGATGGAACTCGACAGATGGAGGCAAAACTTTTAACCAATCAAATCCAACCGGAATTTCAGAATCCATTTATGAGATGTATGCTTCAGGAAACAGCCTTTACGAGCTTGGTTCGCATACCGGAAATCTCTATGTATCGACAGATAAAGGTGCAACATTCAATGGGCCTGTCGGATCCGTAGCTGACGCCAACACAGGTTTCACCATATTTCCTGGATCCAAGGGCGGATCCTCATCAGGATTTTACTGGTCGTCAGATGGCAGCGATCAACGTTCTCAAGTCGCCCCTTATATGACAGCTCATAATTCTTTTATTTCAGAGGCGATTTCTTTTGGTAATCGAATCGTCGCAGGCACATATGCAGCTGGGCTCGTGGTCTACGAAAACGGCAATCAAATTTATCTCAATACCGATATCCAACAAAATGGATCAGGTCAGTGGCTCAGAATTCGATATGTCAACGGCGCGCTTTATGTTCTCGGAAATTATATGCTTGTTTCATACGACATGGGTAAAAGCTTTCAAAAAATTCCAACTGCACCTAGCTTTCCTCAAGAGGTCATGAACATCAATGGTGTGACAGTTGCACTATCGTGGAACTATATGTGGTTGAGCACGGACAAAGGCCAAACTTTTTCTCCGTGGACAGGATCTATCAAGTAATTTGAGGTCGCAAGATTTTTTGAGCTTAAACTGTTTCTCGAGCTTTAAATTATTGAACCGTACCCGGAGCAGATTCCACGCTTCGATTCGAAGGGCTTATCTGTGGCCAAATTTGATCTGCCCAGTATTTTCCTGCCAAGTCTGTTCTGTGAACGCCGTCAGTGGTTTCATAGCCCTCTGTGCCCGGCGCGGTTGCATCTCGACTGTCGATTGGATTGCATCGATTGCTCATCTGGTCACTCAGTGAATCGAAGAAAGAATTGACGTTATCCTCTTCTGTTTTTAAACGTTTTTTAGAAAAGCCTTTCGCTTGGCTGGGATGGATATGAGGCGGTGAAATCCAATCGCATGAATTTCCATATGATTTGGCGACCACGCTCATTTTTCGATAACTGTCGTTCGCTTGAGATGACATGAGCGAATTGGTTCCGAGGGCCACAACAACGCGTGCATTTTTATTTTTAGCTAGAAGGTCGGAAAATTTTGGAACTTTGCCATTTGGGTAACAAAGATGTAAATTCGAATTCTCGGAAGTCATCGTTTTACAAGGCAAAGTAATATATTCTTTTTTCTTGGGGTTCCATTGTTTTGGATTTGTTCCTGAGAGCCAATTTGACGGAACACTGGATACGGCACAATAGAGTGTAACCTTGTCACCCTTTTGAGAGAAGTTTTCAAGGAGGTATTGGCCAAATGATCCACAAGTGAGCGAGTCACCAACGATTATGACCTCTTCGGCATTCAGCGAGCCGCAAAAGGCGATAGAAAGAAAAAGTAATTTAAGGCTTCGTGACCACATACTGACCTCTTTTTATATGCTACTTAAATTTGATCTGTTTCTCCAGTTCAAAATCAGTCAAAATCATATCATTGTAAAAAGATAAGTAGTATCTTCTTGGTTGGTTAGTTCAGGAAGATAAATGTGCAGGGAGACACCATGAAATATTTTTTAAGTATCATTATTACACTATTTTTTGCAGCGTTAGCACAGGCAAATGTTGTCGAGGCTGATTCTTGCGGGCAAAAACAACATGAATGCGAATGTGCAACCGGAACCTATTGTCTTAACATGGGTGAGGCTTGTATGACCCCAGAAACCTCTTGCCCAGCCCATGTTTCTGATTCTACTGCTTCCAGCTGTGGAACTAAAGAACATGAGTGTATTTGTGCGACAGGCTCTTATTGTGTGCGAATCGGATATGCCTGTCCAGTTCCGACTGTCGCTTGTCCCAGTGCCAATTAGATTGCATATTGGCTTGCCCTAAATTTTTTGATTCGATCGAAAAATGCCCACGTCAGGTCAGTCATGAGCGATTTGCCGATTTCTAATTTCACACACCGCGAACCCAATTACGTATCGATAAGTGTCGAATTTATTTACAGGTGCTTTGCAGTTTGCGTCCCTCATGACTTAATTAGGGTGCGCCCCTCACTACAGACCTCTCACAGGGTATGTAATTTGCTCCTTTTTCCTTTATGTATTTATACAAATACAAACTTCTATTGCTGCTCATTGCAATGAGCTTTTTGATGCTGGGTGCCCCAGCTTTCGCTGATGGCGAAATGTGCACGATGCTTTTTCAAAATCACGAACTTGCAACTCAACAAATTCAAAAAGATCTTTTAGGAAATCGCCCTCTCATCGCCATTATTCGTGGGACCAAAAAAAAACCTGAGATTGAGGGCTCTTTAATCCGTCTTATAGGTGAGATGTCTGAATCAATTCAAAACAGCTTTTTAGAAAATA
>JAYUEB010000281.1:0-5618 GCA_043739525.1 Bdellovibrionales bacterium | reverse complement strand
AGGAGTCGAACCTGCGACCACCAGATTCGTAGTCTGGTACTCTATCCAGCTGAGCTACGACCGCACATAGAGTTAGATGCAGTGTTTTAGGACGAAAGCCCTCGCAAAATCAAGAAGTTTGGCTTCATTTTTGAGTTTGAATGAATTAAGTTTAGAGGTCGGCCTGAAGTCGGCTTGAATGAGAGGAAAAATGAGACAAAGTGGAGAAATGCTCAACCAAATCTGGAAAGAGAACTTAAACGAAGCCAGAAGCATTCTGGGTCGATTTGTCGAAGATCCTATGCAAATTCAGAATTGCACAAGGTTTAGCCAAAAGCTGATCGAGACTTTCAAGGCCGGGAACAATGTTTTTTCCTGCGGAAACGGCGGAAGCCACTGCGATGCCATGCACTTTGCTGAGGAGTTTACCGGCAAATACCGCAATGATCGTAAGCCTTTGGGCGCTTTAGCGCTCGGAGACGCCAGCCACACGACTTGTGTTGCGAATGACTATGGTTTTGAACATGTCTTTGAACGTCAGTTGAGAGGCCTTGGCCGCAAAGGTGATCTCTTAGTTGGGCTTTCGACTTCCGGAAATTCCGAAAATGTGATTCGCGCAGTAAAGGCGGCCAAAGAACTTGGCATTCAAAGCGTCTGTCTTCTTGGCAGGGACGGCGGAAAATTAAAAGCTCTCGCGGATCTTGCGATCGTTGTTCCGGCGGAGACTTCGGACCGCATTCAAGAGATTCACATTAAGATTATTCATAACGTAATTGAGACCGTTGAGCGCGAACTTTTTCCAGAAAATTATAAATCCTAAATCAAATTCTGTATCATTTTAAAACGTGAATTTTTTCAAGGCCCGTAAAGCCATGAAAACTCACGTTTATTTTAATTCGCAAATTTGTTGATATATCAACTAAAAATCTGATAAAATGCTTGATATGTCAACTAATGAAACAAATCACGAAATGATCGAAGCCTATTCGTCTCTCAAGCGAGAACTTAATTTGATTCTCACAGAAGAGCTCAAGGCGATTAATTTTGGCTACAAACAGATGCTGATCATTCACCATTTGAACACCTCACCCATGTCGATGAGTGAGCTCAGCTCAAATTGTTACTCCGATCCGGCTTCCACTTCGCGAACGGTGGCTTCTTTAGAGAAAGCCGGCTTGGTGAAGAGAAAGACCGACGGGGAGGACAATCGCAAATCTCTCATTCAGCTGACGAGTAAGGGCCGAGCGCGCGTTGAGCTCGTCAAACAAGTTAAGAAAAACATAAGTGTCATGATTAATCAGACGCTTGATTCAGAAGAACAAAAAAACTTTGTCCAACTTTTAAATAAAGTCATTTCTAACTTAAAGAAAAAAGGGCCGCATTTATGACAACTGCTAAAACTCCCATTTGGAAACATCCCCGAGCCTCACTCACTCTTTGGATTTCTCTAGGAGTATTGATTGTTGGAATCATCGTTTGGTGGTTTTTGCTCCACCCTTATGTGACGACAGATGACGCTCGAGTAGCTGCAACTTTAATTCGAGTCGCGCCTGAATCAGTCGGAGGACGAGTCATAAAAGTTTCGGTTGTAGAAGGTGATCACGTTAAAAAGGGCGATGTGATTGTTGAACTCAATCATGAAATTCCACAAGCGCAATTACAGAGAGCCAAAGCCAAAGCTGTTTTATCAGAGCGTGAATTTCATCGGGTGAATGAGCTCGTCTCACAACGAGGACTTGCAGCGAGAGAGCTTGATACTGCAAAAGCAAATGCCGACACAGCTCAAGCTGAACTAGCTTTAGCTCAAGTGAATTTTACAGATTCAAGCATTCGTAGTCCCGTTGACGGAATCGTCGTACAGAAAATCGCCGAAGAAGGAAACATCATTGAGCCAAGGCAAACCGCTGTGACCGTTTCAGATTCAGATCACGCG
Organism: Bdellovibrionales bacterium; assembly: GCA_043739525.1. GTDB lineage: Bacteria > Bdellovibrionota > Bdellovibrionia > Bdellovibrionales > JAMPXM01 > JAYTQQ01. Next base: position 3,706 of record JAYUEB010000281.1, on the reverse strand, counting down.
TGGATTGCAGCCAACATTGAAGAAACCAGCATCGGCCTAGTTAAAAAGGGGCAAAGCGTTTCGATCACAATTGACGAAGGTGGAAGTCTTACCGGAAAAGTTTCAGAAATTAGAGCTGCTGTCGCTTCTCAATTTGCGCTCATTCCGAGTGATAGTGGCGCGGGCAACTATACAAAAGTGGTTCAAAGAATTCCGATTAAGATTGAAGTCGATCCACATCCTGGAATTACGCTTCGAGCAGGTCAGTCTGTCGAAATCAAAATTCGTGTTCACTAGCAAGAGGATGATTTATGGCTGGCCCTGCGCCCGAAGATAATTATAAGTGGAAAGTCTTATGCGTTGTCATGATCGGTACTCTCATGTCGGCACTCGATTCGAGCATCGTGAATGTGTCGATCCCGGCCATCATGGCAGACTTTGGTTCGAGCTTAGATGACATCGAGTGGGTGATCACAAGCTATATGCTCGCGTTCGCATCTCTCATGCCACTCACTGCGTGGTTACGTGAACGCATCGGTCACAAAGCACTCTACATCGCGAGTCTCGTGGTATTTACAATCGGCTCGGTGTTTTGCGGACTCGCATGGAATCTTCCGACACTGATTATTGCGCGGGTTCTGCAAGCGATTGGTGGCGGTGCCATCATTCCAACCGGTATGGCCATGATCAGTGACGTCTTCGAACCTCGGGAAAGAGGCCGTGCACTTGGCTTCTGGGGACTGGGTGCGGTGATGGGCCCCGCATTTGGTCCCACAATTGGTGGGTATCTAACAAAACACTTTGGCTGGCCATCGATCTTTCTAGTCAATTTACCAATCGGAATTATGGCAGTCTTACTCGCAATCCGCATCTTAAAACCAGATCGCCCACATCATTCGGCTCATCGCAAATTTGACGGTTTTGGTTTTACTTTTTTAGCTCTGTTTTTAATCGCGTTTCTTCTAGGGCTTTCAAAAGGAGAAAGCGAAGGTTGGACATCTACTTACATCACAACCTGTGCGATTCTCTCGGTCATTGGACTCACTGGATTTTTAGTTGTTGAGTCGATTGTGGATAACAAAATTATCAATCTTTCTTTATTGTCAAACCCGGTATTTGCAGCGTGCTTTCTTTTAACAGCGGTTCGATCTGTTGCCATTTATGGTGGAACATTCTTGTTGCCAGTCTTTCTACAAAACTACAAAGGCTATGACGAAGTTCAAAGTGGTCTTCTTCTTCTTCCGGGTTCTCTTATCATGGGGCTTCTCATGCCCATAGGTGGAAAGTTAGGCGAAACCTTCAGTCCCCGCACTCTGGGATTTTTCGGCTTCTTTTTACTGACGATTTTTTTCTATCAATACAAAAGCCTGGATGTGATCACGAGTGATTGGGATATTGTTTTTCCGACTATCATTCGCGGAATGGGAGTTGCAGTTCTCATTGCACCTCTTACGGCCACGGCGATGAACGCGGTCACAAAATCGGATTCGGGGATGGCATCTTCGATGATCAATATTATTCAGCAGGTCGGTGGCTCTGTCGGGATTGCACTTTTAAGTTTAGTTCTTCATCGTCGTTTGACCTATCATCTCAACATTATCGGAACGAACGTTTCGAGTTCGTCTCCTGCATTTCAAACGGCCATGTCGAATATTTTCACCAGAGCCCACGAACTAGGCTACAGTCACTTGGATAGCATGCGAGTTGCGGCAATGAGCATCGGTGGGCATATCGTCAAGTCTTCGGGAGTTTTAGCCTTTCAAGATGCATTTCTTGTAGGGGCCATGTTGACGGCTCTGGCAATCTTATTTGTCTTTTTTCTACCTTCTAAACCAGTTGTTCATAGCAAAACGGCTGAGCCAATTCACTTGGAGTAATTCATGAAATATTTTATTTTTATACTAATCGTTTTAGGCGCAATGAATTTGTTTGCAGAAAGCCTGACACTCCACGCGGCAACCTCACTCGCTGAACAAAATAGTCCAGATATAAAAAGGCTAACAGCAGCTGCCGAAAGAGTTTCGTGGACAAAAAACGAAGCGCTTTCAGGTCATATGCCACATCTCTCAGTTGGTTATGATCATTATTTTGAATCGATCTACGAAAGAGAAAATATCGTCTTCGGTGGAGCCGGAGTGAGTTTTCCGGCAGGTTATCCACAAGACAGTATTTCGGTAGGAGTTTCATTAACGCTTTTTGATGGCCTTGAGTCGATTCGTAAATATCAAGCAGCCGGCCTCAATACAGAAGCAGCGCAACTCGATCTTTCAAGAGAAAAATTTAAAGTTGATGAAATGGTGAGACTTTCTTTTTTCCAAGCGCTAGCTGCGCAAAAACTTTTTGACGTTGCAAAACAAAACGTCGACACACTTGAAGATCATTTAAAGCGAGCCAAATTAACTGAGCGAACAGGATACGGAACCCAATTTGATGTATTAAGAATCGAAGCAACTCTCGAAGAGGCCCGAGCGGATCAAGAACAAGCTGAGAACAATGTTCAAATCACAAGAGACAATTTAAACGAAGCAATGGGGGTCGTAAAAGCTGAAGCGCAAGTTCTCGAAGGAGAGCTGCCAGTTTTGACTGAAGCCGATCTTCCAAAGAATTTATCTCCATCCGTAAAAGATCGCCAAGATATTCAGTCGCAAATGAAAAAAGAAGAAGCTTCGCAGGCAATGGGATCAGCGGCAAAAGGCTTTTGGTATCCGCAAGTTTCGCTATTCGCAGAAGAGCAATATTATAAATTTGGTGATTTTGATCCGTCGATTGTCTCAAATTCTTCATTTCAAAATGCCTACGCATTTGGTCTCAGACTTAAATGGAATATTTTTGACGGAGGTTACTCATACGCGCGCAGCCAAGAAGCCAACCAAGTGGTGATAGAGCAACAAGCCGAAACCCAAAAAGCCTTGTTAGATTTGCCACGCGAAATCGACAAATGGAAAAGGCAATTCAATCACAGTGTTTCGCTTTATCGAGCAAGGCTCAGAGCGCTCGCGCAGTATCAAGAGAGCGTGAGACTTGCAGGGATTGGGATCAAAGCGGGTAGCCGAACCCACACGGAGATGTTAGATGCTGAGCTTGATTTATTCCGAGCCAGGGGTGGATTGGTGAAGGCGCAGGCTGAGGCAATCGAGGCTCTAGGTAAATTGGAGTTAGCGGTGGGCCGCAATCTATGGACAGCTCAGGCGAAATAAGTGTGTGTTTCCGAGCTAGTTTTAATTGTCCAAACCAAAATAATGTGGTTCATTACAAAGCTTCAGTAAAAACGCGAAAGCCCTGCGCCCACTTGATGCCTGAAAATTAAGTAGCGCAAGAGTAAGTAGCTGTAAATACTGAAAAATAAGTTCTTTTAAATTCTAGTGGAGGAGTGGGTGAGTGGCTTAAACCAACAGTTTGCTAAACTGTCGTACGGGGTAAACCCGTACCGGGGGTTCAAATCCCCCCTCCTCCGCCAACACAAATTTATTCAATAATTTCAAATACTTATAAGATTTAAAATCAGGCTGTGACCAGATTGTGACCATTCTGAATTGAAATTATATTCAAATTTGAAGGCGAATTGAAGGATACGATCATCGAAGCGTGAACCGATTGCTCACGACTGAAGTGCGCATAGAGTTCGGTTGTCTCAGTCGTCGAATGCCCGAGAATTTTTGAAAGTGCGTAGAGGGATCCGCCTTTTGCAACAAAGCTCGTCGCGTACGTGTGGCGTAAATCGTGGAAC
>JAYUEB010000280.1:0-5624 GCA_043739525.1 Bdellovibrionales bacterium | reverse complement strand
TTGAAAAACTTTTCGGTATTTGCCATGATTCCAAAAACACCGATTGAACCCGTGATAGTTGTTGGCTCTGCAAAAATATAACGAGAGGCTGCGGCCATATAATACCCTCCGCTCGCCGCGACATCACCCATCGATACTACGATCGGAATTTTCTTATCGACCTTCACAATTTCGCGCCAGATGACGTCCGCAGCTAGCGCATCCCCTCCGGGACTATTGATTCGTAAGACAATCGCCTTCACCTCTTTGTCGGCTTGAGCGTCTTCAAGATCTGCAACGATCGATTCTGAGCCAATCGAATCCCTTCCGCCTTCACCACTTGAAATTTCGCCCTCGGCAAAAATGATCGCAATTTTATTTTTTGCCTTCTTGATTGAAAGACCTTTATCGGCTTGATCATGAAGCAAACGGCCTGGGCTCACGATATTGAGATCATGATCTTTACCCACAGTTTTAGATTTCATGATATCAAGAACTTCATCTTCAAAAGCAAGCTGATGAACGATTCCCAATTCTTTGGCAGATTTCGCAGAGCTGACCTGCAGAGCATTTACGGCTTTATCAATCGTCTCAGGAGATTTTTGCGAAACGGACGAAATTTGTTTACGTGCCTCTGACCACACATCATTCAAAAGCATCTGATTTTGCGCGCGATTCTCTGCACTCATTTTATCAAGGATGAGTGGCTCGATTGCGGCTTTAAATCTTCCGACCCGAAAGATTTTAGGCTGCACTTCAAGTTTGTCGAGCAAACCCTTTAAAAACATTTCGTTCATTTCCAAACCATTCATTTCAACTTCGCCATTGGGTTCAACAAAAATTTTATCAGCTGCCGTCGCCAGAAAATAAGACTTTTGCGAGTATGAATCCGCATAAGCGTAAATAAATTTTTTGCTTTTTGCAAAATCGTCAAGGGCGCGATGAAGTGATTGAAGATCTGCCCATCCCGCTTGAAAGCCCGCAAAGTCGAGGTAAATTCCTTTTATGCGGCTATCGGTTTTAGCAACTGTAATCGCTTGAATCATCTCGTAGAGGCCCATCCCTCTTTCTCGAGAACTCAAAATACTTTCGATATCCACGGCCTGCATTCGATCGTGCATGACGCCCTTCATTTTCAAATGAAGAATCGAATTCGAGCTAATCGGCTCGTTCACGCTCTGAATATTGTGACTCATTAAATTGATGACAATTGCAATCACAACGACAAATGCTATCCATCCAATCAGAGTCCCAATTGCACGAGCCAAAACAGATTTAATAAAATTTTTCATGAAGTCCTTCTTTGTTCACTGCTGGCGCGATTTGATCTTACATATTCAAATACAGCTGGCAAAACTGAAATCACAATAATCCCTAAAATGACGTAGTGAAAATTGGTTTTAATTGTCGGAACATTTCCGAAAAAATAACCCAGGCATAAAAATGAAATAATCCAAGTATACGCGCCCACAACACTATAACTTAAGAACTTCGAAAACCTCATCTGTCCGACGCCGGCAACAAAGGGAGCGTAAGTCCGAACAATCGGAATAAATCGCGCGAGAAAAACAGTCTTTCCTCCGTGCCGATCATAGAAAGCTTGAGTTTTACCTAAGTGTTTTCGATTTACTATTCCCTTGTCAGAATCTAAAACTCGCTTTCCCAAAAATTTGCCAATATTGTAATTGAGAAAATCACCACCCAAAGCAGCGAGGGGCAAAATCATAACCAATAGAGAAATTTTGAGATTTGAATTTTCAGTTGCAGCCAGGGCGCCCAGTGCAAACAGCAAAGAATCTCCAGGTAAAAATGGTAAAACAATCAGTCCTGTTTCAGTAAAAATAATGAGAAAGAGCAGAAGATAAACTCCTGAACCCATCGAAACCGACCAAGCGTTAATCACATCTGGCATATTGTGAAAAAAATGAATCAAACTTGCAAACAAAGGATCACCCCACCCGTCTAGCCTTAATGGCTAGGGCCCGAGTATAGGACGAAATGGGTGCTCTCGAACAAGTATTTATTTGATGCAACTTGGTATGGCAGCCGCACATCAGCACTCAAGTTTCGCTTTGAGACAGCCGATAAATCCTAGTAAGAGTCTGATGACAGGCGAATCAGAATGAGATAGACTTTTGTCGAATCTATGGGCTTAGATATTTGAGCTGGAGGCAATTGTGGGTGAGTTTAGTGTCATACATCTTTTAGTTTTAGCAGTTATTCTTCTCGTTTTTTTCGGCCCAAGTCGACTACCAGGACTTGGTCAATCTATAGGCAAAGCCATTCGCGGCTTCAAAGATGGATTGAGCGAAACGACAAACGATATCACTCAGCCGACCAATGCGAATCAGCAAATTCCTCAACCCGGCGAAGCGAAAGCCACGGGCACCGAGAGCATGGCCTCAAAAGAGAAACAAAAAGTTTAATTGTCTGAGTTCAGGGACAGGTAGACTGATACTGGATATCGGATACCTGATACCTGATATCGGATACCTGATACCGGAACGGGCAAACTGGCAACGGACTGAACACGGCCAACCGAGACGGAAACGGAAAGACCGCAAACGGCTGACCGCTGCCGGCAAACCGCAAACTGACTTCAAAGTTTCTTGTACTCAATCTTAATAACCTCAATCTCGTCCTCGCCCTTAGGTGTTTTCACGACAACAACATCGCCCACTTTGGTCTGCAGAAGGGCTTTGCCGATTGGTGAGTTCCAACTGACATAAAAATTTTTGGCGTCCGTCTCGTCAATTCCAACAATTTTATAAATGCGGTCACCCCCCTCTTCATCGCGGCAGGTAACACTTGCTCCAAACAAAACTTTGTCTGCTTTCTGTTTTTCAGGATCCACAATTTCAGCAATATCGAGACGCTTGTGTAAAAAACGAACACGCTTGTCAATTTCTCGTAAACGTCGTTTCCCATAAATATAATCGGCGTTTTCAGAGCGATCACCATTGCTCGCCGCCCAGGCGATGGTCTCAACTAATTTGGGGCGCTCTTTGGTTAGGAGTTGCGCGAGTTCGTCCTTTAACTTTTGCGCACCTGCGGGAGTCACATAGTTTTTGACAAGCTTGAAGCCTTCTTCCTGCTTCTCATCAGGTGCATCATCCAAAATATCCTGATCATTTTCGTCGTCTTTATCATTGTCTTCATTTACGAAAGCTTTGCTCATATAGATCCTCTTGAAAGAGGCCTAACCTACAGCCTTTCTCAGCTTCCAACAAGCGCCAAAACAACTATAAAGCCTTTGCACGATCGGCTTATTGATGATTATATTCGTATTTATGCGAACCCTCGAAGCTCTTGAAACCGACAAAATTGAATCCTGGCTAGATCGTGTCGAGCTCTTTTTGATGGAGCTTCAAGCAACCGATCGCGCGCAACTTATTTTAGATTTGAATCAGCAAATTCAGGCAAAGCTGATGGTTTCTCACGAACTTCGGGTTGAAGATGTATTAAAAGAAATGGGCGAACCCATTCAAGTGGCGAATCGAGTTCGAATGGAACGTGGCTTTAAACCACGCAAGAAAAAAAATAGCGGACAATCTCGCTCGTTCGGTTCATTTTTGATTTTTTCAGTTCTTGCTGTCGTCTTTATTTTTACGACATGCACTTTATCACTTCCCTTTGTTGTGCCTTGGGGACTCAGTCGATTAGCCGTCAAACTCGGACAACAGCCTGACGGAGTTCAGAGCTTTCATTTTTTTAAAAATTTTGGCGGTTTAACTGGCCCAAATAAAGACGAAGAAAAGGCTGATCCAAATGATCTAAATGCCGAAAGTCTTCCCCGTGGATCTGACGATGACGAAGAGGAACTTCAGAAACCTCAACCACCAGCGGCCGCAAATGAAAATCCGGCAAGCGCACAAGAGAGTATTAACGGTAATTTTGAAACTGAAGGTATGACTGCGATTCACATTCAGGCCAAAAACACAAAACTCGTGGTGAGTACGTCGAAGGATAGCGGCATTAATTACGACTGTAAAATTTCAAGTTTAGGATATGCGAGACCTTTTATTCGCAAATCACCGTCTGGTGCCGTCACTGTGGCACTTGATCAGATAGCGGATAGCGCCGATTGCGAGCTAAAGGTTCCCGAGTCCATCAATATTGAAATTCAACTTCAATCAGGCTCTGTCGAGCTCAATCAAATGAGCCAAAGTGTTTCTGTCGAAGGCGTTGAGGCCGAAGTTCATTTTTCTCAAGCCGCCAACATTGCTTTCGAGGTTGAGCCAAACGTGAAAAAAGGTGAAGTCAAAGGTCTCGAGGCCTTTGAGGCAGCTCAAAAAAATCTAAAAGTATCAAAAAAATATAAGGCTAAGTTTATTTTAGATTCTGGTAGTATTACGTTAACTCCAGCTCACTAATCGGATTCGTCAAAAGACTTGAGCTTGGCATTCCATGAAAAGTGTTCGACAACTTTGTTAATGACTGGCTTTTCAATTCCCTGTTGCGTGACTGACTTAATAACAAAGTCGAGCGCTGGTTTTTTATCATTTTTTTCGATCACCAAGTCACTACGCAAATAAGTTAAGCTTGAAACAAATGACTCTTCTGAGTCTGGAAAAAATGCCAAAGTCTCTTTTTTATCATAGGAAACGTATGAATGAAGCTTTCGAACACTTGCATCCCTTAAATAATAAATTGAGCTGTCAACCCAGCTCCGAAGAAGCTTTTCTCCCGTGCAAAAATCACCTTTCATTTTTCTTTCAAGTGTAAAAAAGCTTTGTTCTTTTGATGCCTTAAAAAAAAGATATTTTGCCGAGTAATTGACAATGTGGTCACCGTCGCAACTGTCTTCAGAAAAATATTCATCTAAAAGAACAGCCTTTTTTTGGTTTTCAAATAGGGCAAACGCAGCATCGTAAACTTGAGAGATAGAATCCTCTTCAATGTTGTCTCCGTCGTTATTCCACTTCGCTTTGAAGTGACCACGAACATAAAACAAATGTATCGGACTTAAGTTTTTAGAATTCGGAAGCGAGATCGTCACGGGTGTCGTCGAGTCCAATTTGAAATTGAGTTGTGAGGATTCGGGAATAATCTGATTCTTTTGTGCCTCATATGATTTTGCTAAATGAGAAGACTCAAGTAGGGTTGAAACTCCGATTGGGAGCGCATCCGTCTTAGCAAACGCCGTCGTGGCACCAAGAATGAAGATGACTGAACTCATTTTTAAAAACAGCGAGTTGCTTAACATGATCATTCATTTTGGGAGTAAATCATTTAAAACACAAGATTCGCCGCCCTATGGGCTTGGATTCAAGGCTTTGAGAGAGAAATTGGAGAGTCGAGTCCAGAAGACGCGTTTCGGACTATGCAGATAAGCTAAAGTGGCTAGACAATGATAATAATGCGACCCATTTGGATAATTCAAATTTTGGCTATGCTATCGCTCTTAGCGGGACAGGCGTCAGTCGCAAGTATATCCCGAAACACTCCACTCTCGATCATCATTGATCCCGGACATGGCGGCATCGACAATGGGGCCACACGCGGAGACATCCGAGAATCACAGATTTGCCTGCACATTAGCCAATATTTGGCGGCCCTTCTTAAGAGAAATCCTCAGTTTAAAGTTTCTCTTACTCGAAACTCAGACGAGCAAGTCAGTCTCAGCGATCGCGTTGAATCTTCTA
>JAYUEB010000279.1:0-1841 GCA_043739525.1 Bdellovibrionales bacterium | reverse complement strand
GCAGAGTGATTCCCGCACCGAGACGGCTCTCAACAAAGATTGAAAAGACAATAAAGAAAAGCATATTGCCAATCAAATGCAGCCAGCCTCCGTGTAAGAAATGGGCGCGAAACAAGTTATAAGGGGTGAGCGAAATCTTGGTGAGAAGAAAATGTGTTTTTAAAAATGATTTGTAGTTTTCGTAGACGTGGTTTTTAAGACCAGAATATTTGAGATAAATTTGAGAATATTTTGCGTCGGTGAAATCTTCTCGATTTTCTTCGCGGCTTCCGTGTTCGAGAAGATTGAGAAAGCTGATGATCGGATCTGCGGAGACTTGCCCGTGTTGTTTTTTCTCGTAGAATTTGAGCAAATAGTTTGTTTCGAATAAGACTTTTGCGTCAGCCAAAGTTTCTAGTTTCGAACACTGCTCGCGATTCATTTTGTGATGAGCGCAATGAAGTTCGGCTAAGCTTTGGCGTAAATGAATCGCCTCTTGAAATTGCTCAGATCTAAAAAACTGAGTTTGCTCAGTTTCGATTCGATCAAACCAATAGATTGAATAGCCGCAGGTAACGGCTAAAATGAGAATGCTCATCCAAGCTAAATGGGTGGGCCTGGCATTCAGCCCTAAGAATATAAACATATTTATTTTTCGGCTTAAGCCTAGGCTGGCATGAGAGAAGTCGTGTCTTATTTTGAGACTTCATACTGCAGAGGGCGTTATATTGATTTTCGTTGGCGAGTTGAGAAGAATTATTTTTGGCTTGCAGTTCTGTTCGCCCACGAAGCATTCGCGTCAGTGACTTGGGGGCTCTGAGTAGTTTTCTCTTTTAGACTTTGAAGTTTCAGGCGCAGTTTTTTTAAGAAAAAATGGTCGGGCTTTTTGAGACTTTGATTTTCGCAAATATGACTTATTTCGTCGAATTCACGTTCGCCAATTTTACTGAAATGAGTATCAAGAGAAGCAAAAAGTTTAGTCCACTTGGTTTGGGTATCTTCGTCGTTGATTTTTGATTCCATCTCGAGAGTTTCTGATAACACTAATGCAAACTTCTTATTGGATAGCCATAGGTCTTGAACATCGACTTGAATAGGGGTTGGCACAAACTGAAGTATAAGGCGAAAATTCAATGCCACCGGTAAACCTGAAATAAAAGTTGCGACTTGTTTAGGAGATTCTTTCTTGAGTTTGTTTCGAGCGTGGAGGCCGAGGGTTTCGCTGATAAACAAAATGTGGTTTTTGAAAAAAGCCGGATGAAGTACAAGTTCTTTTAAAAACCATTCTGATGCTTGATCTAAAACATACGAATTCTCTGGATGAATTTGAAGCATTTTTTGCAGTGCTTTCAACTTCATCCGGAATTCAGTGCTATTTTTAAAAACTTTGAAGAGGCGATACTCTTCTGGAAAGACAAACTGCTTAGGGATGTAATCCATAAATGAAAAAAGCACCGCAAGACCAAACCCTGAGCAAAATCCTCCTATATGGGCAATGTGACCAACTCGAGATGTTGAGTTAATGGCATCTATTGAGTCGAGTGTCCAAGCAATGAAAGGCAATGCCACCAAAACTGGGACCAGAACGACGCGGTTGTAGAATATCAAACCCATCCAAACTTTGACCCGCCTTCTCCAGAAAAGTGCAAGCGAGGCACCCAGAATGGCGCAGACACTTCCAGAGGCGCCGATAATTTGAATCGTGGGTTCCTGCAAAAATTTAGCCTGAAGAAACATTCCGACACTTCCGCCAACAAAATAAATCAGCAAAGTTAATCCGCCACCTAAACGATTTTCAACAAAAATTGCAAATACGATGAAGAAAAGCATATTGCAGATGAGATGCGTCCATCCGTCATGTA
>JAYUEB010000278.1:0-1842 GCA_043739525.1 Bdellovibrionales bacterium | reverse complement strand
TCAGTCAATTTATAACGCTTCGCGCTCGGAGTTGATACAAGTTCGCTTCTTACTGATTACTGACGGAATCATTAAAGCTCCTCCACCAAAAGCACAGGACGTGCCGGGAAATAGAGCAAATTTTGAGATATGGGACATCGTAAGACTCCACCGCTTCGTCTCATCCGGCAAGGAGCGCGAAGCCATTGAAGTAGATTTTCTTGAGACTCTCGGCGCACCCATTCCCTGTCTGGTACAACCGGATACTTCGCAGGGATACGCAGCTTACCTTGCAATTTTTCCTGCTAGGGCGTTGGTCGAGCTGTATGGAAAATACGGGTCTAGGTTGCTTGAACGCAATATCCGTTCATTTTTACAGGCACGAGGGAATGTCAATAAAGGAATTCGAGACACCATTCGCAAAGAGCCGCAGATGTTTCTCGCCTTCAACAACGGCTTATCAGCGACTGCGGAGTCAGTTGAAATTGAAGAGTTACCGGGCGGAGGCAATGGCATTAGGTCGATTCGAGATTTACAGATCGTGAATGGCGGACAAACTACTGCTTCCATCTATCACGCTGTCAAAAAGGACAGGTCTGACGTTTCTCAACTCTTCGTACAAGTGAAGTTGACGGTACTAAATGACTTAAAACAGATAGATATTGTTGTTCCACGAATCTCGCGTTACTCAAACTCTCAGAACGCAATAAACGAAGCGGACCTTGCCGCAAATGATATTTATCACAGGAAATTGGAAGAACTTTCCCGCACAATATGGGCACCTGCTAATTCCGGCACTCAGAAACAGACTAAATGGTTTTATGAACGTTCTAGAGGTCAATATCTGAACGAGCATCTAAATGCTGGAACAAAAGCGAAAATTAGAGAGTTTGAGGCAATGTTCCCGAAGCAACAACTTTTCACTAAGACTGACTTAGCCAAAGTACTAGTAACATGGTTCGGAAGACCTGATATAGTAAGCAAAGGAGCTCAATCTTGCTTTGCATGGTTTATGAGCAATATTGACAAGATAGAGAAGGACAATGGTGTACTTGATGTAAAAGGATTTGAACGAATTGCAGCAAAAATGATACTGTTTCGTTCTGCATATGCCACAGTTGGAAAAAACAAAACAGTTTTCACTGGCTACCGAGCTAATATCGTAACTTACACTGTTGCTGGCCTTGTCCACGCGACGAACAACCTACTGGACATGGATCGAATTTGGAAAGATCAGAAAATTAGTCAATCTATCGAGTCATCGATAAACGAGATTTCACAATATGCTTGGAAGCATATCACTGATCCTTATGGAGGGGCGAACGTCACTCAATTTTGCAAAAAAGAAGGATGTTGGAAATCATTTTTAGAAGGAGGTGTTCCAATTTCGGCCACATTGAAATCGGAAACTTTATCAGGTCAAAATGGCACGAATCTAAGAGGACGCGCCACAGCAAGTACCATTGACAACCAATTGACTATAAAAAAAGTCAATGAAATCGAATCAACTGAGTGGTATGCGATCCATGATTGGGCTAAGGCGAATGGATCGTTGGATAGCTACCAACTTGAACAAGTAAAGACATTTGCAATAACCGATGATTTTAATACGCAGAAAGCCAACCGAGCGCTAAAGATTCTGAGCGCAGTTGAAGAAAAAGGCTTCGTATTCCTGCAAAAATTAGCGGGATGAAAAAAATAGTTGGAATTTTGTTTCATTAGCGCTTGAAATGGAGTCAAGAGTAGGGTAAGTTATTGATTCGCCTTCTTAAAACCAAAGGAATCTTAAACCTAACCATTCAGACGTAATTGCCCAGAAAGAACAATGATGAATTTCAGACTCGGTGAACTATTTTGCGGTGC
>JAYUEB010000277.1:0-5647 GCA_043739525.1 Bdellovibrionales bacterium | reverse complement strand
GCAATTCAAGGCGTCGAAAAAAATCCCTTTTTTTTCGACGCCTTGAATTGCGAAATGTTACCAGGTACCTTCTTCTTCCATGGAGAAGTTCTTCAAGTGCCCTTACTGCTTGGCTAAGATTTCAATGCTTCTCGATCTCAGCATTGAGGGTGTTCAAACCTATATTGAAGATTGTGAAGTTTGCTGTAGTCCGATTCAAATCAGCTTTGGGTCTGAAGAGGGCGAACTGAAAGATTTTCGTCGTATTGCGATCCAATAGGCTTCGCGCGCTGCGACGCTAGAAACAAGCAGTAGCCTAAGATTCAAAGCACATTCTAAGCTTTTGGTAACCAACTTTAAGGAGATCTCATGAAACTTCAAAAACTCGCGCTCACTCTTGTCGTCAGCTTGGCCCCTGCACTTTCATTTGCAGCTCATATTGTGAACGGCCCCGAATGTGCCTACTGGACAGGTCAATTAGTCGACCTTCAAGATCGCCTCACGACCGCACAAGACGGACTAAAAACCTGCGATACAGCGACTTCTCAGTGTCACGACCTCAAAAGATTAATCCGCTCACTTAAAATGGAAAAAGCTTCGACTGAGAAATTTCTCGCTAACAATTGCCAGTAACAGAAAGCACATCCTCAGGTTTCGCCATTCGGTAAGCAGCGAGACCAAGGTCAAGACCCAGAAATTTCATTTCGAAAGCCTGTTCAGAATTGAACAGCTTAAACCGATAAAAATACATGGGTTTTCAGCTTCTTACCTGCGTTTTCTTATTGATTTTAAGTTTGCCCGCTATGGCAAAACCTCCCATTGATTGTGGTATCTATACTTTCTATGGAAAATTGCAAGAGGGCCGGGATGGATTCTTATATCTGTCTTCAAATATCGAAAGCACCTCACCTTTCGAAATAAGAGTTGTTGGAGTTCCCCGTAATCAAATTAAGTCCGCTTATGTTGGCGTGAGTTTTTACAATCCGAAGAAAATCGAAACTCGAATCTCAAATAATTCTGTCGTCTTTGTGAGTTGGAAAACCGGAAAATCCCGCGACCTCAACAAAAGTGAAAATGAAAATCTCGATGTGGAGGCCTCTTATCAATGGCCAAAATTGAAAGAAACAGAGCTCTGCGACAAGGCCGCAATTTACTTCAAAAAGGTGGCACCTTGATCGGCATTCGAAACCTAAGTCTCATTATGATTTCGATAGCACTGAGTTTCGTTGCATCTGCCTCCGGCAATCCAAATGTATTTATCGGCATCAATGGTGGAGAGAACGAATACTCAAACTTCCATTACTTTGAAAACGATTTGGCAGCTTTTGCTTCAGCCATGTCGTTTGACGGTTTTCAAACAAAGATCCTCAATGGAGGAGGACCAGACGGCCACAAAATTCAAATTGTAAATGATTCGTCTGAAAGAGACGTCGATGGCCACATTATACTTACCAAAAATCGACTCAACGGAGAATCCGCGGATATTGATAATATAAATCAGGTTCTTAAAGTAACAAAGGCTGAAAATCCAAAGTCAGTCGTTTTTCTTTTTGTCGATCACGGATCCGAAAAGGGAATGGCCACTTGGAAAGGACCCGATTTTACAAACAAAGAATTTAGAGAAATAGACAAATATTTTGCTCCAGAAACATTAGAAAGACGCATTCATTTGTATTGTTTTTCGGGAAGGGCGCTTGCGCCTCTTGAGCCCCTCACTTCCAGCGCCGGCATTTTAAAGAGCTTTCCGGCTAATCGTTGTGGACTTTCAAGTGCCGACACAGACGAACTATCCCAAAGTTCAGATACTTTTAACGGCTTTATTCAAAAAGGCGACCCTTCGCTTAAAGAAATGAAATCTTTTTTAATGAACGACAGACAACTCTCTAGTAGTCCAAGGTTAACCTCTGATTACTTTAAGGAGGCCGTACTTCAATTAACTTGCGGTCAATCTCAAGAGGAAAAGCTTTGTCCAAATACGAGCTTAAACGGAGATACGAAACAAATGCTCTGCAAGCTCTATAGCTCGGGTCAATCGCAATTGGAGGGTCTATCCGAAAATGTTTCTAAGGCTGTAAAAAAATACATTGATTTAGAATCTGCTGAATCTCAGCTTTTTATCAGATTTTTCATACAAAAATATCCAGAGCAACAAAAGCTTCTGCTGAGCTTTTTTGACAAACGTGAATCAAACGAGATTCTCTTTGATGAAAGGCAAAAGATTACCCCTGAAGAGCGAAAAGCCTTCGACTTTTATCGAGAGAGATCGGCAGGAGTTCAGGAGCACTTTGGTTCAACAACAGGCTTAAACTGGCTTAAAAAAATTTATAAAACAAAATCCCTTGATGACAAAATTCGCGATCCAGACGATCGCGATTTTCAGTATTTTTTGCTTTCTGACAAGACCCAATCAGAACGCAAGTTTTCGATTGGCGAACAAACATACTCGGCCTCTGAGTTACCCAAGCTTGAAAAAAAAGTAATTGAAAACATTGAATCCGCAGGAGAACAGAGAAAAAAATTGCGAGCTCAACTTGATAATGCTCGAGATGATCTGGTCAATCTCGTCCTCGAAAATACCTCCGATCCATCCCTAAAGGATAGGCTGAAAAACTTAAAGAAGTGCGAAGCCCTCCCGCTAAAAGGCTCTTAGTAACATTTCGCAGTTCAGTGCGGCTGTCCGGGTCTCATGAAGGAGACTGTGCCTGACAGACCGAACTCCGCCTGAATGAAAAAATCACTTAGTATGCGCCCGTAAAACGTCACAAAACAGCCATTTCCAAAGCTAAATTCAACTTTATTTCGATTTCGCTTAGGCACATCTATTGAATAGCTGTAGCGCAGAGTATAGTTTCAGGGGCGTGATTTTAGCTAAAGGGGTATCTTGTGAGTTTTAAAAACTCATCTCAACGTAAACAATCCATTCACCAACTTCATTTTCATGATGAGGAATCGGGATCCGTTTTGATCGAAGTCCTGTTTACCTTTGTGGCACAGCTTTTCCTCAGTTTGGGCGTCATCATTCTATTTACCCAAGTGGCTCGGGCCGACGTGATGTCCTTTCAGGAATGGAAAAAACTCAAGGTTAATGAGGCTCAGGTTCAATCTGTACCTGTCGAGAATTCGCGCTCAACGGCTTCTGGAGCGGCTAAGGCGACCAAGACTCAAAAGCTCGAAGCCTCTAAACTTGCTCTGCAAATTGCGCAAGAGCTTACAATTGAGGACTACTTTGCCTTGTATTTAAGTCAATTCAAAGAACGTTCAGACTTCGTCGAGGCAGCCAAGAAATTGAATCCAAATGAAATGGGTGATCTTTTGCTCAATCTTAAGAACACTTTGGATCGTCCATCTGCACCAGATAGTCCTCAAAATTTGAGTTTTTCAAACTTAAATTCTCCGGACACTCCCGCTAAAAAATAAAGCCCACTTTTTTAGGCCCCTTTCATAGGGAAAGGCGCGTGGCGTTATAAACTTTATTTTCTTCCTCCCCTTGACAGAATTTTGCGGCACTTCATATTGTGCACTGTCAATCTAACTAATACTCTGCCTCCTTAACAAAGGCAGAAAAAATATTACATTTTTGGGAGGTAATAATGGCTCAATTAAACGTTCGCCCGCTTCATGACCGCATCTTGGTTCGTAGAATGGCGGAAGAAGAAAAAACTGCTGGCGGAATCTTTATTCCAGACACGGCAAAAGAAAAACCTCAACGTGGCGAAGTGGTTGCAACTGGCAAAGGCCGTATCACTGAAGACGGTAAGACTCTTCCACTTGAAGTAAAAGTTGGAGACAAAATCTTGTTCGGAAAATATTCAGGCACTGAGTTAAAACTCGATGGCAAAGAATATCTCATGATCAACGAGAACGACGTTCTCGGCGTATTAAACTAATTTAAATAAAAACTAATTAAGGGAGACTTAAAAAATGTCATACAAAGAATTACGCTTTAGCGAAGACGCACGTTCTTCAATCTTAAAAGGTGTCAACACACTTGCAAACGCAGTGAAAGTGACTCTTGGACCAAAAGGTCGCAACGTTGTTATCGAAAAATCTTTCGGTGCTCCACTCATCACAAAAGATGGTGTGACTGTTGCTAAAGAAATCGAACTCGAAAACAAGTTCGAAAATATGGGCGCACAGATGGTAAAAGAAGTTGCTAGCAAAACGAATGACGATGCTGGTGACGGTACAACAACTGCAACTGTTTTGGCTCAAGCGATCTATCGCGAAGGCGCTAAAATGGTAACTGCTGGCCACAATCCAATGGCTCTTAAAAAAGGTATCGATAAAGCTGTTGATTTGGTTCGTAACGAACTTAAAAAACTTGCTAAGCCAGTAAAAGGCGACAACGAAATCGCTCAAGTTGGTTCAATCTCTGCTAACAACGACATGGAAATCGGCAAAATGCTTGCTGAAGCTATGAACAAAGTTGGCCGTGAAGGCGTTATCACAATTGAAGAAAGCAAAACTGCTCAAACTGAACTTGATGTAGTTGAAGGTATGCAATTCGACCGTGGTTACTTGTCTCCATACTTCATTACAAATCCAGAAAGAATGGAAGCCGTTCTTGAGAACGCTTACGTTCTTGTTTATGACAAAAAAGTCAGCAGCATGAAAGACATGATTGGCGTACTCGAAGGAGTTGCTAAATCAGGTCGTCCACTTTTGATCATCGCTGAAGATGTTGACGGTGAGGCACTTGCAACTCTCGTTGTAAATAAACTCCGTGGAACAATTCAAGTTGTTGCTGTTAAAGCTCCAGGTTTCGGCGATCGCCGCAAATCAATGCTTGAAGACATCGCCGTTCTTGTTGGCAGCGAAGTGATCAGCGAAGAAACTGGTCGCAAACTTGAACAAGCAACTCTTGAAGATCTTGGTCAAGCAAAACGCATCGTAATCGACAAAGACAACACAACAATCATTGATGGCGCTGGTAAAAAAGCTGCAATCTCTGGCCGTGTTGCTCAGATTAAAGCTCAAATCGAAGAGACAACTTCAGACTACGATAAAGAAAAATTAAGAGAGCGTCTTGCTAAGCTTTCTGGTGGCGTAGCGGTTGTTCACGTAGGTGCTCCTTCAGAAGTTGAAATGAAAGAGAAAAAAGCTCGTGTTGAAGATGCATTGAATGCAACTCGCGCAGCTGTTGAAGAAGGTATCGTAGCTGGTGGCGGTTCTGCACTTTTGAGAGCAGCTCAAGCAATTGAACCTAAATCTTTCAATGAAGAAGAGCGCGCGGGTGCTCAAATCATTAAACGTGCTTGCGAAGAGCCAATTCGTCAAATTGCTGCTAACGCAGGTGTTGATGGCGCAATTGTTCTTGATCGCGTTTTGACAAACAAAACTGCGACTTGGGGATTCAACGCAGCGACTGAAGAGTATGCTGATCTCGTTAAAATGGGCGTTATCGATCCAGTTAAAGTGGTTCGTTGTGCTCTTGAGAACGCAGCTTCTGTTGCTTCACTCATGCTCACAACTGAGACGATGATTGCTGAAGCTCCTAAAAAAGATGAAGCTCCAATGCCAGGTGGCGGCGGAATGGGTGGCATGGGAGGAATGGGCGGCATGATGTAATGCTGTCTGTTTAGTGCTTCTAGCACTATCCATGTACTGAAAGACCCAAGCTCAAAAGGCTTGGGTTTTTTTATGCCTTTTTGCGGTGTCGGCTGCTCTG
>JAYUEB010000276.1:0-5648 GCA_043739525.1 Bdellovibrionales bacterium | reverse complement strand
CGGAAATTAGAATGGTGGAGAGGGCAGGATTCGAACCTGCGAAGGCAGAGCCAGAAGATTTACAGTCTTCCCCCGTTGGCCACTTGGGTACCTCTCCGCTTAGAAAAGAGCCGAAAAAAACAGAACAAAGCACGAACAAGAAAGATAGCTGGCAATGGGACTCGAACCCGCAACCTGCTGATTACAAATCAGCTGCTCTACCAATTGAGCTATGCCAGCATCGAAATGCTCGAAAGAACCTAAATGAATACTTTAATTGAAATAAATCCGTCAAAGCTAATCTTTAGCAGGCTTCATATTCTTAACAGATTTCTTCAGCTGGGCTATTTGACGAGCAGATTCTGCCATCGCAATTGCTGCCGCAATGCCAGCGTTATAGCTTGAACCGGTTTCTGCCTGTGGAATGCACACTAATTCATCACAAAACTTCTCGGTTGAGGTACGGAGGCCACTGGCCTCATTGCCGATCACCCAGACGATCTTTTCTGGCAATTTCAAATCCCAGATCGTTTTGGTGCCTTTTTCTGAAAGTCCGAAGATCCAATAGCCCATCTCTTTGATGTGCTTGAATTCGGTTCCCATATTTGAAACGGCTTCGATTGCAACGTGCTCAGCTCCACCGCTCGCAACTTTTGAAACCGTTGGAGTTAGGCCCGCGGCGCGATCTTGTGGAACTAAAATTCCGTCACAGCTCATGAGCCAACTTGTTCGCAAAATAGAACCTAGATTTTGTGGATCTTCGAGGCCGTCAAGAGCCAAGAGAACCGAGTGCTCTTTGGTTTCAAGCCCCTTCCAATCAATTTCAGGTCGGCCGCTGACGATCAGAAGAATGCCCTGATGTCCTCCGCCCGCTTGGGCCGCTGACAACAAGCCATCAATTTGGCCGCTGGTTTTTTCTTGAATATGAACTTCGTTATAGCCTGCAAGCTCATGCAAAGCTTTTAATTGAGGACTGTCGCCCCAATCTTCGCGAATGAGCATGCGCTTAACCGCGTGTGGCCGCATTTTTAAAGTTTCTTCAGCCGCGTGAAGACCGATTACCCATCTGCCCATTTTAATAAATAGATCGAGTTCAGATGATTTTTGTTTGGTTTTATCAAGAGGTCTCGTTCCGCCGGGCTTAGCTCCGCCAGGTTTTGCGCCACCAGGTTTTGGCACAAATTTCTTTTTGTGTTGTGTATCTGGATCACGATTTTTCGGTGGATGCGGATAAAAACTTTTTTTCATGTAGCAATACTTTCTAGAATCTCAGTCAATTTAATTTTCGGATCTTTGGCCTTAAGCAGGCTGCGACCAATCACGAGTGCCGTTGCGCCTTCATCCAAAGCCTGTTTTGGAGTCATCACACGCACCTGATCGCCAGCATCGTCGCCTGGCATACGTACACCGGGTGTTACTAAAAAGCGATCGGGATTTCCTTCACGTAAAGATTTTACTTCATGAGGAGAGCAAACAAAATTTTTGAGTCCCGATCGAGTGGCCATATCCGCCAAGTTTTTTACTTGCTCTGAAATCGGAAAGTCTTTCATTGGAGGCGGCAAATTATCTTGATGAAAGCTCGTGAGAACGCTGACAACTAAAATACGAAAGTTACGTTGGGCGCTGAGCTCGGCTTCGGTTTTTGCAAGAAGTGACAACGCCTCAGGTCCTGCCCAAGCATGAATGGTTGCAAAGCTTGCTCCGGCCTCAAAGGAGGCACGAATTGCCGCATCCATCGTCGACGGAATATCCAGAAATTTGCAGTCGACAAAGATCGGAGCGATTGCAGAAAGCTCCTGAACGAGAGTCGCGCCATATCTTAAGATCAAGCGTGGGCCCAATTTGATTGCGCCCACTTGGTAACCCAAAAGTTTTGCAAAGTGTGCGCACTCTTCTCGGCTATCGACATCAAGAGCGAGCATCAATGGATTTCTCATCTGACTTTTCATAATGTCATTCGAGGAGTCACTGAGGAATTCCTGCCCGCGCGAATAAACCCCATCGCCTCGTCTACACACTGTGTGATCGCAATTTTTCGAGTTTCTTTTGTCTGTCTGATGACCAGTTCAAGCTCTCCGGCCTTTAAGGCTCGAGAGCCAACGTTGATTCTAAGTGGGGCACCAATCAAATCAGCATCTTTAAATTTAACTCCAGCTCGCTCATCACGATCATCAAGTAAACAATCTGCACCGTGAGACTTAAGTTCTGAATAGATAATCTCGGCAGCTTGCTTCACTTCTTCGTCTTGTGGATCCAGCAAACAAATATGAACTTGAATTGGAGCAATAGAGATTGGCCAAATAATGCCGTCTTTATCGTGAGATTGCTCAATAGCGGCTTGAACCGTACGGGTGATACCAATACCGTAGCAACCCATCTCCATCGGCTTACTTTGACCTTCTCGATCCAAAAAGCTTGCATTCATTGCAACTGAATATTTGGTCCCAAGATAAAATACGTGACCAACTTCGATTCCACGAACCGATTTAAGGCTTCCATCACATTTTGGACAACGATCGCCCTCTTTCGTGAGACGTAAATCAGCTGTCTGAGTCAAATTCACGTCGCGACCGAAATTCACATTTTTCATGTGAAAGCCGTCTATGTTCGCACCGACAATGAAATTTTTAAATCCCGCAACGCCCGTATCTGCATAAACCGGAATTTTAAGACCAACTGGTCCACAACTTCCAGGATAAGCACCTGTCGTCTCCTGAACTTCTTTGTCGGTTAACATGAGAGGTGGATTTGAAAGACCCAACAAATTTTTGAGCTTAACAGGGTTGAGTTCGTCATTTCCTCTCAGTAGAATTGCAACTGGCTTCGTTCCCAACTTAGGATCGCCTTCGTTGCTTGCGAAAAATAAAGTTTTGACCAATTCGTTTTCGGGAATACTCAAAGCTTTTGACAGCGAAGAAATTTGCTTGAGGTTCGGAGTCGCAAAAGTCTCAAGAGCTTTTTCAGGATCGTGTGATTGTTTGCTGTCGCGATCAAGTGCTGGAGCCACTTCGATATTCGCTGCGAAATCACATTTATTACAAACCATAAGGTGATCTTCACCTGCATCAGCCAAAACTTGAAACTCATGAGTTTGGCTTCCGCCGATATTGCCGGCGTCTGCTTGTACGATTCTGTACTTGAGACCAAGACGATCAAAGATCGCGCAATAGGCATCGTACATCACTTGATATTGCTTCAAAGCGCCTTCGCTGTTTTCATCAAAGCTGTAGGCGTCTTTCATGATAAATTCACGACATCTCATCAAGCCAAAACGTGGTCTGATTTCATCTCGATACTTCGTTTGAATTTGATAGAGATTAAATGGCAAGTCACGATAGCTCTTAACGTCTTTACGGACGTAGTCGGTCACAACTTCTTCGTGAGTTGCGCCCAAAACAAAAGCTTGATCATTGCGGTTCTTGAATTTTAATAGACCGGCACCCATTTGCTCATAACGACCGGTTTCTTGCCATAGCTCAGCTGGGTGAACGACGGGCATCAATATCTCCTGTGCGCCTCTTTTGTTGAGTTCCTCACGCACAATCGCTTCAAATTTACGTACGGCTCTTAAGCCAAGTGTACCGAAAGTATAAATTCCGGGAGCAACTTTGCGAATGAGACCGGCTCGCATCATCAATTTGTGACTATCAATTTCTGCGTCAGCGGGTGCATCTCTTAAGGTGAATAAAAATGACTTTGACCATCTCATGTATGAACTACTTTCTATGAAATCTCTTCGACGTCGATACTATAAGTTTTAATTTTGCGATGTAAATAACTTCTTTCTAAACCAATCACTTCTGCTGTTTTAGAAATATTGCCTTTGTTCTCAGTAATCTTTCGAGCAAGATATTCTTTTTCAAACTTAGCGCGTGCCTCTCTAAAGTTAGCCATTTCATCAAATGCCTCCTCTTTTTCGACAAGGCTTAGGCCTGCGAACTTCAAATCATGGAGATCAACAAAGTCACCCGGAGTTAAAATATAAATGCGCTCTATAAAATTTCGGAGTTCACGAACGTTTCCTGGCCAAGGATATTGCATCATCTTCTGCATTGCCTTATCCGAAAATGTTTTTCTGCGATAAGCGCCGTCGCGAGCAAATTGTTCGTTGAAATGCGTAATCAAAACGGGAACATCATCTAAACGTTCGCGAAGTGCTGGCACCCGAAATGGAATGACATTTAGGCGATAATAGAGGTCCTCACGAAAACGACCCTCTTTGATTTCAACTTCTAAATTTTTATTAGTGGCTGCGATCACGCGAACATCGACTTCGATATTTTCTTCTCCGCCAACGCGTGTGAATCTGCGCTCTTGAAGAATACGCAAAATTTTTGCTTGAGTCATGAGGCTCATGTCGGCGATTTCATCTAAAAAGATGGTTCCACCATTCGCGAGATCAAACTTTCCTTTTTTCATTTTGTCAGCGCCTGTGAAAGCACCTTTTTCGTATCCAAAAAGTTCACTCTCAATGAGCTCTTCAGGAATAGCGGCGCAATTGACTTCAACAAAAGTTTTGCTCGCACGAGCTGAAAGGTAATGAATGTTTTGAGCAACTAGCTCTTTACCGGTGCCATTTTCGCCTGTGATAAGAGCCCATGAAGAGCTTGCACTGACTCGTGAAATCATTTGCTTCATCACGACCATATTTGGGCTGTCGCCCACGATAGCGATATTTTTTCTGAGCTTCGTGAGCAGAGCGTTTTTATCACCGCGCTCATCTTGAAGCGAAAAAATATTATTAAGCAAAATAATAATCTTATCGATCGAAAGAGGTTTCTCAACGAAATCCCAAGCCCCGAGTTTCGTAGCTTTAACTGCAGTCTCAATAGTTCCGTGACCTGACATAATAATAAATTCGATTGCAGGGTGCTTGGCTTTCGCAGCCTTTAGAACATCGATCCCATCAAGAGTGCCAGGCATCCAAATGTCCAAAAGAACAACGTGAGGCTTGAAATCTTCAATTATTCGAAGTGCTTCATCGCCTGATTTCGCCGTTTTAATTAATTGATAGCCCTCATCAACAAGGCTAGCACTCAAAACTTCTCGAATGGGAGCTTCATCATCCGTAATTAAAATCCGTCTCTGACTTTTATCTTGGATATCTTGCATCCTCATACTCCTTTGGACCCGTTTGAGGGTTCGTTTTCTAAAAACTCAATCTTGCGAATGGATTCTGCAGTCTTTTTGTTTTGCTCAATCATTGTTTGAGTTTCAACGACCGGCAACTCAATAATGATCTTAGTACCCTTCACTTCATTAGGGATAGCTCGAATAAATCCATTGTGATCTTCGATAATGCGCTTCACAATAGCCAAGCCTAAGCCCGTCCCCGCCTCTTTGGTACTGAAGTAGGGCTCAAATATACGCGTCCGATTTTCTTCGTTGATTCCGCCACCATTGTCAGCAATAGAAATTCTTACCAGACGTAACTGAGAGTCATACTGCGTACGAATATTAATTTTTGGCTCAGGATGCTGATAAGTCGCAGCAATCGCATTATCAACAATGTTCACGATTACGCGCTTCATCTGATCTGCATCAAAAATGAAAATAGGCAGATGAGGATCCTCTTCAAATACAATCTCAAGGTCCTTATGGGCCGTTCTAAATAAAATGAGGGCATCTTCTATCGTTTTATGAAGCGAAGCCAAACTCAATTTGAGTTG
>JAYUEB010000275.1:0-1849 GCA_043739525.1 Bdellovibrionales bacterium | reverse complement strand
CTTTGCTGAAAATAACTTAATAGAAGCTTCGCTTACTTTTTATCACCAGAATTTTCTCCTGGCGCTCGTTCCTCAGTTGTATGAGGCCACCTATTGGCTTCGACTCTCTGTTTTCCATTACACAATTCTGTTAGAGCAATTTGAACAATTTTACCAATTAAATAATACAGAAACTCTTGAGGAGTTAACCGCTTTGTAAAATAGACAAGCTGAAAACATGATACTTTAAATTCTAGTCGCAAAGTGTTATAAGCGAGCCGAATCATTATTTTGAAAATAAACAGCCCAATCGGAAAGAACGAATTTATGAAAATTAAAATTGCACTAGTTTTGGCCTTAAGTATTTTATCAGCACACTCGGCGTTTGCAAGCGGACCAAGTTTGATCTGTACATCCGGCGGAAACGATCCTCAATTCGTTGTCGAGATTGGCAGAAACGCGAACAGTAGTGTGTACAATGTGAAGCTAAAGAAGCATGTCCTGCTCGGCGGCCAGCTTCGATGGATTGTAACGCCTCTCACAGGGAAGTTAGAATTGGCTACACCGGCGGCTCAAGAAACCCTGCAACTTTTCGGAAGAAATGAGAGCGGACTTCAACATATTGGAAGGTTGATGGGCCGTCCGCAAATTGAAAACGCCCAACTCATGTTACTCACACTCGATAATGATCCGTCACAAATAAACTTGCCGGTATGTAAACCTCTTGCACTCTAGTACTTTTTATATTCGCGGAGATTCCTTCTAGCTTAATTTTTTCCCGCTATTGAAGACGGCGGCTTCTGGTATTACAAAGATTTGAAGAGAATCAGAAAATGCTCAGAAGTCCGTTAGAGTTTAAGCGAACGCGATTGATGGGATTCAAATCTCCTTGACTGCGTCGAGATGCGGACTCGACATCGTAAACAAAACCGAGACAAGAATTTGTTGAGATTTGCGCACCACATTCTGCGCCTTTAAAGGCTGAGATTATGAATCCAACAACCTGTCCAGTAAACCACCTTTAAGTCATGGGTCCTCGCTATCATGGCCATTCCGCCGAAGTCTCAAAGCTTGTAAATCGGCGCTCTTTTAGAATGAGGCTAGGGGGCCAGACACTTATTTAATTGTAAGCAATTAAATACAGGCTACTCGGTTTACCTGAACTTTGACGTTCCTGAAATTTTGTATCCTCATTACATCTAATTGCATCAACAATATATTTGTTCGACTGTGCCAGACTTATCCATTTAATGGACTGCCACTCCGAAATTTTGTTCGCAGCAAACTCAGTTGCCTCAGATGCAGCGAATGATAGCCTCCGACCACAGCCTCCTTTTTTTTGGTGAATTGCGGCGTCGATTAAGAGTATTGCCTCGGCGAGGTTCGCTTTTATTTATCTGAAAATTTGAGCGCAGCTTTTTATCGATACTTTTTGTCGTAGACGTTTTGCTGCCTCTATTAATATACCTCTTTCGCTGGGATCAATTTGAAAAACTGCCATTGTCCAGACTCGTCCCTTTTCGCGGCCACCCGTGCGTTGATGATTGAGGGCGAAGCTATTTGTACCAGCAGCTTTATTAATTTCTTGAGCAATATGTTCGTAGAGCTCCCAGTTCAGTTCATACGCTAGATGGGTATCAAGCCAGGTTGGAAGTTGATTGACCTGAAATGGCGTCACTTGCATCCAGATGCCATCCAAAGAAAATGTCTTATTTGAAACGGCTCCTTCATATTGTTCTAAAATTTTTCCCCCGCCCAAAGCACCCACAAGTTCTTTTGATAGATGAGTATCGGCATAGTCCCTCAAATAGGCCTTCAGAATAAGCTTAAAATTTTCGTCAACTAGCAGCAACCAGTTTTGTGAGTGGCC
>JAYUEB010000274.1:0-5690 GCA_043739525.1 Bdellovibrionales bacterium | reverse complement strand
GTGACTTCGTAGCTTACCTTATTAGATTCAGTATCAATGACTTGAACTCTTTGTCCTCGGGGTAGAAAAAGTCTTTTTGAATCGGCATCTACAAACAGGTAATCCCAGCCGCCCTCACCGCCAGGTTTAAAGCGTGTCACCTCTTGGTAGTGAATTGCTGAGGCCGCTCCTGAAAGAAATGGTACACAAAAACCTAAAACAACGAGTGCTAATTTTAAAAACTGCATATGACCCCTAAACGAGCAGGCTAAATGATTCGATCGCAGTGAATGGAATAAAAATGATATTTGACTGAACCTTGCCACGATCTTCGAATTCGACACAATCAGCCAGGACACTTTTGATACGACCCTTGTAGGTTGTCGTACTGGTAGAGATTTGCATTTGTTGTTCTGCCACTTTTCTAAGTTCATCTAAAGTTTCGCCCATTGTTTTTTTGGTCATAGAGTTTCTCCAAGCTTATTGTTCCAAATAAAGTGTTCTCAAAAAAAAATTAGAACACCCTTCGTCCCAATGCGCAAATAAGTTTTCGATTTGGAACGATGACAAAATGATCCTGAATCAATTGTCTTCAATTTGCATCCATTACCCACGGGTGCATTTAAAAAGGGGAATACAAAGTGGGTAAAAGTTTTTTTCTACTGATGGTTTTAGTTTTTAGTTTACAAGTGAATGCTTCGATTCAGGTGCCAAAGCCTGTTTCAGCAGCGGCTCCGACTCTGGAACGGCCGCCGCAATTTGTATTGATTTCGTTCGATGGCTCGTACTCTGATCAGTTCTGGAAAGAGTCATTCAATCTTGCAGATAAAGCGAACGCACAATTTTCTTATTTTGTAAGTGGCGTTTATTTCATTGAACACAAAGACAACAAGCTCTATCAGGGACCAGATCACGCTTTGGGTGCATCTGACATTGGTTTTGGTGAAAATAATTTAGCCGACATTTCGACTCGAACTGAAAATGTATGGCAAGCACTTCAGAGAAAGTTTGATATTGGCTCACATGTCAATGGTCATTTTGATGGAACCAAATGGAGCGAAGCTCAGTGGATTTCTGAATTCACACAATTTCACAAATTTGTCGAAAAAGTGTTTTCAGTTTACCCAGGCATTACAGAAAATTTTTCAGGTCACTGGGAACAGACTTTGAAAAGCGAAATCAAAGGATTTCGTGCCCCACTTTTGGCAGAAAGCCCCGGCATCGCAGCAACGCTAGAAAAATTTAATTACCTTTACGATTCGAGTAAGGTTCTGAATTCTCAGTGGCCGTACCAAATGAATGATGGCATCTGGAACGTTGGTCTGTCGGAAATTGTACTCGCTGGCACCACTCGGCACACGATCGCGATGGACTATAATGTTTTGTACGGCCAATGCGACGGAAAGTTTAATCCAAAAAATGGCGGAGAATGTGCCAATTTAACGGATGCCGTTTTAGCTCATAATCAAAATCAAACTTACCAGTCTTATATTCAAGCTTTTCTGAAATCATATTATGGCAATCGTTCTCCTATTAGTATTGGACATCACTTCAGCCTTTTTAATCGCGGAATATATTGGATGGCTTTACAAAAATTTACTTACGCCGTCTGCAATCAGCCCGAAGTGAAATGTGTCACTCACAGCGAGATGATCAAGTGGCTTGAGGCTCAGAAGCAAGCTCGGGGAGCGAGCTATCTGACAGCTTTGAATAAAGGACAGTTCGATCAAAGAACGACGCTGTCATCGGTACGACAAGCGCTGGCTCCTAATCCTGCGGTTGCTTCTATCCAAGTTGAAGCAAAAGATCTGCATCCGACTCTTTCTTTGACGTCGAATCTTGAAATGGATTCGGATGACATTTCGAAGGCCGTTTCTCAGCAGCCAGTCGATGAAGTTCAAGCTCAAATGTTAAAAGGAGATTTGCCGGGGGCTCATATGTTTGACCATGAGTTGATGGATCTCGAAAGTGCCCGTTACGAACCGGCCAACGAAAATGCCAATTGATAAAATTTACAGTGCGCACGCGTGCAGCGGCAACCAATACAGGT
This sequence comes from Bdellovibrionales bacterium, assembly GCA_043739525.1. Lineage (GTDB taxonomy): Bacteria > Bdellovibrionota > Bdellovibrionia > Bdellovibrionales > JAMPXM01 > JAYTQQ01. The sequence goes on along the minus strand of JAYUEB010000274.1, from coordinate 3,661 downwards.
GACTTGAAGAGCTCAAACTGATTGCAGTGCGTTTTGGGTAATGTGCAAAATGGCATAGCTTCTGCTTAGTGTAGAAGTCTATGCTAAAAATTCTATTGGTTTACGCAGTTTTGGGAATCTCACTTATATGTGTTACTTCAGAGGTTCACGCCGCAGATAAGTGTATCGATTTTTTTACCCAGCAAGCACGCTTCAGTGAGGATCGATCTTTTGGGCAGCAGATATTTATGCGTGAGTTTGGTCTGATTCAAGACAGCTTTCGGCAGCTTAACTCCTTGGGTTTTGAAAATCAGCTCGATTCCTTGATTAAACAAGAAGGTCGACGCATGTTTTTTCACTTAAGAATTCTCGCTCAGTCTTATGAATCATTGGATCCCAAGTTTTTCGGAAAAAAAGTGAGGATAATTAAAAGATTTGAACGTCTTCTTGGTCAAGTAGAGCTTTACGGAAAGCTTCGACAACGGATGGTCAAAACAGATGAGCCAAAACTTGCTGATCTTTTTTCAAAGAAAAAAACTAAAGCTGCTGAGGTTTTCCAGATTGCACTTCAGGAAACTGAGGGCGTTCAGGATCCTGTTGAGGCTTTTCAGAAACTCTCAGATGAATTCGAGCATTATTCAAAATGGCCAATTGGCGAAGCCGATCGCAAGTTTTTATTAGTTGAGGCGATACACTACGCTCGAGGCGTTAGTGATAAAATTAATAAGAATGGTTTCGATAGCGACGATCTCGAAAAGGGTTTGCATAATCTGAGAAGAAGATTGCGTGAGTTCACTTACCGTATCGCTAGTTGGGAAGGTTTTGTTCAATTTGTCGACGAAGGTCCTTTGCCGCATGTACTTCAGAGTTGGTATCAAGAGATGTCAGAGAAAAATCCAAAAATGGGTCAAACGCCACTTTTACCTATCAGCACACCTGAAGTTAGGTCTCCAATTTTAGTAGCGAAGAAGCTCGAAATGTTGTTAATAGAAATCGTCGCGGACATCGGGACGATCAAAGTGGATCATGAATCTTTGCTGTATATCGAGAATGTCATTAACAACGGACCTTACGACGAAGATACGAAGGTTCAGATGATGACGAAATTTAATGACATGAGAGAGCGTGCTGGCGATCAGCGCGAATCGACGAATGCATTTCAGCAAAGACTTCGTGAATCTCATTTGCTCGAGGCGATCATCGCCTTTCTTGAAAGCCAAATCTAAAAAATCCCTATGCTAACTTAGTCCTTGGTCTAGTTCGTCTGTATTCTCAGACGAATTTACTAGTTAAAACTCCACTCCTCTTTAGACTTTAGTCTCAAGTTCATATTTTAAATAAGGGGGGTTGGATGAAGCGTTTTTTATTGGCAGGTGTATTGAGTGTCGCTTTTGTAGCGTTATCTTATGTGACGACACATGAGACTCTTTGCAAAGGTTTTTTACCTGAAAATGATTTAAAAATTCCGGTGAGTTTTACTAATACCGGTATTACACAACAAGAATTTACTGCTGTGATGGATAAGTACGAAGCGGTTTATAAGCCAATCGTAGCTTCTGAAGGCGGAAACTTGGTTCTCAATCGCTTGTGGACAGATGCCACTGTGAATGCAAATGCGACTCGCTTATGGAATCAGTGGTACGTGAACATGTACGGCGGACTCGCAAGATACCCAGGAATGACTCCAGATGGAATGACCCTGGTGGTTTGTCACGAAACCGGCCATCATTTGGGACGTCAACCTTATACGGGTCCACTTCGGTGGGGCTGGGCTTCAAACGAAGGCGCTGCTGATTACTTTTCAGCTCTCAAATGTGCTCGTAAAGTTTTTGCAAATGATGATAACGAAAATATCGTAAAGGCTATGGGAGTTGAACCAGAAATCGTAACTCAATGTAGTGCGAACTTTGCGAATCCAAAAGAAGCAGCTATTTGTGCTCGCTCAGGTCATGCCGGAGTGGTGTTAGCAAATGTTTTGTCGTCACTTTCAAAAGATACGACAGCTCCTTTGGTGACGACTCCTGATAAAACAGTTGTCAGCGAGATCTTCGATGCTCATCCACAAGCTCAGTGCCGACTCGATACTTATTTTCAAGCGTCGATCTGCCAAGTTTCGGCGACTGCTGAATTAGACGTTCAGAACTACCATGTGAATTCATGTGTAAGTCCGAAGTTTAAAATGGGTCTTCGTCCAAACTGCTGGTTTAAGCCAGAGGCAACGGATGCCACTGCTACCAATTTGAACTTGGGTTCAAATATCTAGTTTTTAAAGTTAAAAAGAAGCTTAAAGAGTGGCCAAAAGCCGCTCTTTTTTTATTTCCAAAGTGTTGCCATTTACCAACAGATTGAGCCTAAGACCCCACTTAAGCTTAGATGGAGCCTCCACTTCTTTTATCTTTGACTCCAATAATAGACAGGCTTTACAACCTGTTGAGGCCAAAAGAAAAGAATGGAACCTGAGATGATCGAAACTTCTTCAATTCAAGCTGACGCGCCATCGACTGAAAAGCAGTCTGCCGCGGAGTCACTAGCGACTCTTAAAAAGTCAGTTGAAAAGTTGCAAGTCAGCTATAGAGGCAAAGACCTTAAAAAAGTTCTCGGAGATCGCAAATTTAAAGAACTCGAGTTTCACAACCGCGATCGTGACAAAAACCTCACTGCGAGTCTCCCAAAAGATACTTACGAACTTCTTCATGGTAATAAAAAATATTATAAGACAACCGCGACTTCTCAAGATTACATAACTGAATGGTTTAAAAATCATCTTCCCGGAAAAGTCGTTTTGGATTACGCCTGCGGAAACGGCCCACTCGCCATCAGAAGTGCTCAGCTTGGTGCCGCTCTAACCGTCGGAATTGATATTTCTGATGTCTCTGTTCAAAATGCGACGACTGAATCTCATCGTTTAGAAATCAGCGAACGGCTCAACTTTTTGCAGGCCGATTGTGAAAATACCGGTCTTCCTGACAATTCTTTTGACGTGATCATTTGCAGTGGAATGCTTCACCATCTAGATCTCAGCTATGCTTTTCCGGAGATGAGACGCGTGTTGAAACCAGGCGGAGTGATCCTCGCGATTGAAGCCCTCGACTATAATCCGCTGATTAAGCTTTATCGCAACCTTACCCCATCAATGCGAACCGAGTGGGAAAAGGCTCATATTTTATCTCTAAAAGATGTGCGATTTGCTTCGCGCTTTTTCGAAGTCGGAAGTATCCGTTACTTTCACATTTTGTCGCCGCTTGCAGTATTTGCAAGTCGCGTCCCAGGTCTTTCGGGACCAGTCCTCGCACTTTTCAACTGGATCGACTCTCTACTGACCCGAACCCCACTCATTCAACTCATGTCATGGCAGTTCGTATTCGAGCTCTATAAAAAGTGACAGCCGCCTTTTGGCAATGCGCCGCCACTATTCGAGACGCATTTCTTTTTTTGCTCTCAAATGAAAACTTAAGATTTGCCACACTAGCAAAGCCAGGAGAATTCCGGATTTTGAAAGCGGGATATCTTTGGTTTCAAAAAGCACTTTACCGCTAGCGTTAGTTTCGACTTTAGGATCGTCGATCAAACTAAAATGCATTCCGAGACTGAGAATTCCGGTTTTGCCATTGATGGCTTGCACGGCAGGTAAGCGGGTAATCTATTCACGCCTCAGTCGGTATTACCATTCTGCCAGTGCGCG
>JAYUEB010000273.1:0-5693 GCA_043739525.1 Bdellovibrionales bacterium | reverse complement strand
CGCCTAGATGAAAAGGCCATTTTAAAGACTCTTGATACTGGTCGGCTCGTAACAAACCAGCAAAATGAAATGGATCGAGTTTCATTTCAACTAACATGTCGTGAAACTTCTGAAGAGCTTCGGTATGGGAGGGCAGACCTTTGACGCTCGAATCAATTGCAAGCGGATGTGAATGATTCTTCAACCAATTCAATCGCGCTTCGTAAAACTCACATTGTAATAAAAATTGTCGTGCTGACTCCTGGGGGCGGACGCTTCGTTGCTCAATCCTTCTTTGCTCAGATTCGAAGAGTTCCAGCTGATCTAGTCGGGTATTCTGATAATATTTGGGATTCCATCCAAGAGGATGATATTTATAAACCCGCTCGGTGATGAGGCGGCCTAATCTGATAATCGACATCGGATGAGAATCAAATTCTGAAATGACTTGCTTAAAGGCCTCTTGATCTTCGGCTGGAAGGGCATTGAGCGGAAGTCCGTTGTGCATGCTGGTGTAATCCGCTCGTCCATCGCCCAAAATATTCCAAATTTCAGGATGATTGAATTGATCCACCATGAAATTTCGAAAGAGTTGAGGATTATTTTCGAATGCTGAATTAAGACCTATATTGAAATGTCCGCCACCCGATGATTCAGCTGCGTTTATTCCGATAGAATGGGCGACCGAAAAAATATCCTTTTCCATTCGTGACTCAACTCGTGCGAAGTCGGCAGCAGAGCCAGGTTTGGTCTGCACTTCGACAACGCCCATGTCGACTCCGACCTGATACCACCAGTTATCTTTAATGTAATGAACTCGAAAGGCGGGGCCATGTTTGTCTCCGCCGACAACTTCTTCGACTCTGCACTCGCCACTTGCTTCGCAGCGTTTATTAATTTCGACTTTCCATTGAGCTTGAAGCGCCAAATTCTCTTTAATCGCAACAGTGTCATGTTGGTCGGCAATCGAAATGCCAGGTTTCAGTAGACTATTCCAAGCTTGGACCAGGGCTTTATTTGTGAACGTAAATTCGGGACCAAAAAGTGGGGGCCAAGCCCAAGCGGAGGTGGCAAAAAAAATGAGAGTTAGAAAAAAGCCAAGTCTCATTTTCAGTTTCATAAAGCTAAATTCCCAAGTGCAAGGAGTCGTACTTTAAACAAAGCAAAGCCTATGCCGTGGGAGAGCAGTTTTAACGATTGTATATTAGTAAAAGCCTAAAAAACGTGGGCAGTTACGCGTGTAATGTCAGTGTCAAAATCTTGGACAAACAGGGGGGGGTGCTCTCAAATGGAGTCGGGCTCGTAGGAGGTCAAACTGCAATCAGTTTTCAGTTACTGAGCCGGGTGACGGGTATCAGATTGCCTGACCCGGATCACCCTGACCCCTGACTTTATTTCTCGGATGACATTGTTCTCTGAGGCATTTCAGCCTGAACCGTTTTCATGCGTTTTAAAAACTCGGGGGCTTCTTCGAAACCAGTGAGCGTTACGCTTTGATTGATCTGCCCATTTGAGTCGATGAAAATCATGGTTGGAAGACCAACAACTTTATATTGATTTTTGAGTTTTGTGAGCGCCTCAGATTCCTCAGTGGCATCAACTCTCAAAAGAGTAAAGCGAGCCGACTCATCGATAACTTTATCATCGCTGAAAGTATATTTTTCAAGTTCTTTACATGCTCCACACCAGTCTGCAGAGAAATCAACAATGACAGGATGATGGCTTTGAGTTGCTTGTGCCAAGCTCTCGCTTGAGAAAGTTTGCCAGTTCATTTTTTTACCATTTTGATTTTTGGAATTAACTGCGTAGTCTTGAACGCCTCCACCCAAATGAACATCCATTTTATTGAGAGTGCTCATAACAGCAAAGAGAGTGCCGATAACAAAAAAGCTGAGCATAACGCCTTTGCGCATGCGACCGACAGGAGTGAGACCTTGATTTGCATCGAAGGCTCCAAAGTTACTTGCAATCAATATGAGTGCAAGAGCTAAGAGAGCTTGAAACAGCCAGGTTGGATAAATAGGAGCAACATAATAAAGTCCCATTCCCACCATAGTGGTACCGAAAATGAACTTAACTGTTTCCATCCATGCGCCCGCTTTTGGAACTTTATTGAAGAGCTGACTGAAAGTTCCGAGCACAACAAATAGAACGCCCATTCCCATTGCGAATGTGAAAAGCAAAATGAAACCGAGCAAAAGATTTTGAGTCTGTGCAATGTACGCAAGAATGGTAACAAGGACAGGGCCAATACATGGACTTGCGACGATACCGGCGATGAGGCCAGTGGCAAAGGCTCCGCCGTATCCTGCTTGCGATTGGCCTGAGCCTAAGCGATTACGAATGAAGGCGGGGGCTTGAAGTTCAAAGAGACCGTACATGCTAAGCCCCATGACGACGAAAACGAGAGCGATTGCCGTAACAACATAAACGTTACTGAGTGCAGAGCCAAAGAGTGATCCTGTGCTCGCTGCGACGACTCCGAGAAGGCTGTAAGTCACGCCGATACCTAAAACATAAGTGATGCTGAGTAAGAAAGAGCGAGCCTTTGTTTGGTCTTTACTTTTCGCACCCAGGACGGCAAGTGTAATTGGAATCATCGGATAAATACACGGAGTGAGCGAAGTCAAAAAACCTACTACGAATACAAAAATAATTGCCGACCAAATACCTTTGCTCAGAGCACTCTCAAGCTCAGTCTTTTTGGTTGTATTGTCAGGCTTAGACGTCACACTTGCCGCAGCCAAAGTTGCTTCAGCAGGTTTTGTCCCGGCCAAAAGTTCGAATGGAACTTTTAGATGAAGAGTTTTTGGAAATAAACAAGTATCTTTTGAACACGCCTGATATTGAAATGCGATATCAACGTTCAGTTTTGCGGGTTTCATTCCTACAGGAAATTCGGTTAAAGCACTGAGAGTCGCTTCACCTTCCATGCCTTCTTTCATTTTTCCGCTCACGGCATCTTTAAATTGAACAAGTGGAGTAATTTTTAATTTATCGATTTTGATTTCTTCTGGATTTTCAAATTTGACTTTAAAACGATCGGCATAAGCATGAAAGTGCTTATCCAGCTGGAGTTTGAAAATCAACTCGGCTGTTCCGCCAGCAGAAACTTGCGAAGGATTAAAATGTGAATCAACAATCGTAAGAGGATTTTCATTGATCTCGTTTGCAGCCCTAGCTGTAAGACCAGAGAATCCTAGGATGAGAGTTGTTGCCAATAAAACGATGTGAAAAGAATTGAGTGTTTTCATACCAGTATAATCGGCTCAAATGGCTCTACAGTAAAGTTGAATGTAGCTTGAACTCTGGCCCCCGAGCAGATTCTCAAAACGATACACCGAGTGCCTTGACCAATGTCGAATTCTTCGACTGAATTTCCTATATTTCTCAATACCCTGCACGTTTTTACCGATTGAACTCTGAGAAAGTAAAGGTGGTAACATGGGTGCAGTTGGAGCCGTTATAGTTATAGTTTGCGTGCTAGGGGGCGCATTGATGGAAGGTACTCACCTTCACATCTTGATTCAGCCCGCCGAGTTCGTGATTATTCTTGGTGCCGCACTTGGCAGTATGATTATTGCCAATCCGATTGCCGTTATAAAGATGTCGATTAGCAAAGCTCTTCACGCATGGATGGGTGGTGGCCCTGGTAAAAAAGAATATATTGAACTTATGCAGATGCTTTACCAATTGTTTCAACTTTTCAGAAAAGATGGGCCGCAAGCAGTTGAAAAACACATTGAAGATCCAGAGAAAAGCGACATTTTCAAAAACTTTCCGACATTTGTTAAGAACCATCACGCCGTTCATTTTCTTTGCGACACAATGAAGATTACTTTGTCTGCCGATCTCTCACAATATGATGTCGACGATCTTCTTGATCAAGATATCAAAGCGGCTCACGAAGAAGAACACATGGCCGCACACGCTGTGAATTCTGTGAGTGATGCGATGCCAGGTCTCGGGATCGTGGCCGCGGTTTTGGGGGTTGTGCATACGATGGGGATCTTGGATCAAGGCCAAGCAGCCATCGGGGAAGCGGTTGCCGCCGCCCTCGTCGGAACCTTCTTAGGGATTTTATTCTCTTACGGTTTCATTGGTCCTACCGCAGGCAAAATGTTGAAAGACATCGATGCAGAAGGACAATATTTGAAAGTGATCAAGGCTGCAATGGTTGCACTCCAAAGAGGAGCGCCCCCAACAGTTTGTGTTGAGTTTGGTCGAAGATCGATTGCTCCTGCAGAACGTCCAAGTTTTGAAGAAGTTGATGCAGCAGTGAAAAAGAAGGCAGCGTAAAAAGTGGCTGATAAAAAAGCGGGTACCACAGTTATTAAAAAAATCACGATCGTCGCTGGCGGTGGCCACGGCGGAGCGTGGAAAGTTGCCTTTGCCGATTTCATGACGGCGATGATGTGCTTCTTTCTTGTGATGTGGCTGCTCTCGACTTCGAGCGAAGAAAGCAAGAAGCAGGTATCAGATTACTTCTCTACTCCAAGTGTCATTGAGTACGAATTTAGTAACTACGGAGTCGAACTGACGCTTGAAAAGTTATTTTTGGATATTACAAATGATCCACTTAAGACGCTTCAAGACTTTATAAAGCCAGTGGAACCTCATCCAAATATAATGGCTATGGGAATGAAAAAAGTTGTCATGGCTTATATGGCCGATGAATTAGGCGACGTTGCTCAAAATGTTCAGGTGAGTCCTGATAGTGTTCAGTTTGAAATCAAAGATAATTTTCTTTTCGAGCGAGGTACGGCGCGAATTGCTCCAAGCTTTGCTTCGAATATGGAAAAAATCAAGAGTATCGTAATTGGAATTGAAGATGCAAATTTAAGTATCGTTTCACAGATCTATGTTGAGTCTGTCGAAGGCCAAAGTATTTCGTTAGCTAAAAGTGTTGCGACTGAACGCTACGACATAATTAGCAAAAAGATTAAGGCGACGATTTCACATGACTCTCTTGAAGTCCAACAGGGGCGTATACGAGCAGAACATGACAATCGCAAATCTTACGAGTCGCATGAAGATGGTGGAAGTATTAAATTTGAAGTGAAACAAAAAACAGTTCTTTCAGATGGAAGCAAGCCAAAACCGCTTGTTGACGATGTGTTTGGCAAAGGTCAGAGCGATGATTCGGTTTATGATAATTTTGTAAAACAATTGGTTGATCGTAAACCTAGAAAACCGAAGAAGTAATTGAAGTGAGGAATCGTGCTTAAGAAAGAATGGTTTTTAGTAATTTTGCCTTTGTTTTTTACCTGGGGCCTTGACCGAATTACTAAGATTTCGGCTGAGCGTTTACAGGGATTTAAATCATTTGGTTTTTTTGGTCTCTCGTTGCACCACAACCACGGTGCGATGTTGGGATTATTCTCGTCCTTGCCAGCCGTTTTGCGAGTGGTCTCGTTTTCGACTGGTGGCGCGTTTCTCCTATTTTTATTTGTTGTCATTCAATTTCTAATGCCCATTAAGTCGCTGACCTTACGTGCCGGACTCTCGATTCTCATTGGGGGAATCTTAGGTAACGTCACCGATCGTATTCTCACCGGCTACGTTGTGGACTTTTTAATTATCGGAACTCAAAAGCAATCAACCCCCGCATTTAATTTTGCCGATGCTTTACAATGGGTTGGTTACGGAATGATTGCGTTTGCACTTCTTCGCGAAGGTGAAATTCTTTGGCCAGAATCTGAAACTCGAAAAGT
>JAYUEB010000272.1:0-5697 GCA_043739525.1 Bdellovibrionales bacterium | reverse complement strand
GTTTTTTATTGAATAGTCGCTTAACCTGCGTGGGATTGAAAATAGCTGATTTTCCAATGCAGCTTTGTTTGAGTGAAACGTACTTCAAATAAGCACAGCAGATTTCCATCCGAATTATTAATAATATAGTCGACGTAAGCCACGTCGACTTCTACCTTACGACCTCGCAGCCATCTTCTGAGACGATTTCCATAAGTTTGATGGGTCGAGAAACGATCCAGAACGATGGATCCCATTTTCTCTCTGCCGACCAATTGCCTCGACACCTTTTCTTTAAATTCTGTAAGTGTTGAACCCACATCCCGGCTTTTGTTGGTGAGCTCATAAGCTTCAGCAAATCGATTTTTTTGAACCTCATCGATAAATTGCTGCGAGAGAAGCAATAGACTGTTCGGTTTGTATTCTTGTTTTGAAAACCAAAACAAAAAAATCCCGATCGCCAAGATGATAATAAGGCTAATAATTTTTTTGATATACGAGATCATTAAATTAAAATTTAAGTCATTTCTAAAAGTGGATCAAGAGATGACGGAAAGACCACGCTATACGTTGCAATTTGCCTCGAGTTCTAGCTCAGCTCGTTTTAAATGAGCTTTAGGCAGGCGACAAGATTGCTATTTGAAAGCCAACTGAGGATGACACTTAACATGAAAGGAACTAAAATGAGCAAGAAAACAGATATCGTCGATTTAATCCTGAAGGATCATACTCCCCTTAAGAAATTCATTCAGGTCTTAAAAGATAAAGACATTTCGATCGCAAAAAAGAAAACAAATTATGAGCAATTTGCTCCTGAGCTCTTACAGCATGCAGATCCTGAAGAAAAAAGCCTTTATGCCCGTATGAAAGAAGAGAAAAAAGATCTTCGAACCGAAGGTTTTGAAGGTGAAACGGAGCACGCTATCGCGAGTCGCCTCATTGACGAAATCAATTTAACAAAAGATCCAGATCAGTGGATGGCAAGAGTTAAAGTTCTTGCTGAACTCGTTGAGCACCATATTGAGGAAGAAGAGAGCGATGTGCTGAAAGATGTTAAAAAACAATTCGACTCTGAGACTAGATCTGAAATCGGCGAAAGTTATTTGCGTTTGAGAAAAGAGGCGCAGGCTAGCAAAGCACCAACTAAAAAAATGAAATACGACAAATCAATTGGACTGAATCATTAAAAGGGGGACTTTAAAATGAAAAACGATCAACTTGAACCAATAAAATCATCAGTTTGGCTACCTCTTACGAATCAGAATGGACGCATTGGCTATATTATAGCGTGGTTGCTGGGTGTTCCGGCTTCCTTACTATTTGTAGTTTTTTTGATTCGAGGCCATTAATTTCATTTACGATCTGCCGGAGAAATCCGGCATTCATCAAATTTAAGAAATTCGCTCGCTTTTGACATCCTTTGTAGTATAGCTGTTTTGAAACATCTGATCAAAGGAAGAAAATATGAAGTTAGCATTTACCTCACTTGCTCTGATTATTCTAAGTTTTCAAGCTGCGTTTGCGACTGGCCCGATCAGCGATAAGCAATATCAATGTATTGCGGAATCTTTACAGGCAATCAATAGCGATATTTATTATAATTTGTCGCGAACAGATATTGATATCATGTTGCAGATCCCAGAAATGGCCGGACATATCGAAGCTGTCAATGCGGCTCGCGCTTGCGGAGTTCGTTAAGAGCTTTCTCGCCTAAACTACAAACTGAATTGGTATATTTCGTTGAAGGCTTTTGCCATGTCATTAGCAAAAAAAGTGAGGGCGCTGGCAGCACCGTGTGAAGGCCCTCATCTTTTAGATTCGAAATTGCCTGACTTTTTAGATTCCTTTTATCGTTGAATATAATTAATCAGTTCCTATTGCCTCGTGCATCTGTCAGGGGAGTTGCATTCCAAAAGTCGCGCCTGGACGGCCAGTTTCAGAGGTGCCAGACGGATAAAACAGCAAAGGTTTGATGACCCTTTCGCTAAAATCTGATAAGCTCAAAGTATGTCGATTAACTCAGAAAAAGATCTTGAAAGCCTTCGTAGAATTGGAAAAATCGTTGCTCGCTGTCTTCAGTATATGCATTCGAAACTTGAGCCAGGCATTACGACTGGCGAATTAGACACAATCGGCGGCGAATATCTTTCCAAGCATGGCGCGAGATCGGCTCCTCAACTCACTTATAACTTTCCAGGATTCACTTGTATCAGTGTAAACGAAGAAGCCGCTCACGGAATTCCAGGTAGCAGGATTATTCAAGCCGGCGATATTGTGAATATTGATGTGTCTGCAGAGTTGGGTGGTTATTTTGCTGATACCGGGGGTTCCGCGATTGTTCCGCCACAATCAAAACTTCAAATTCATTTATGTGCTGTTGCCAAAATGGCTTTAGAAAAAGCCATGCTAGAAGCGCGTGCCGGTGCAAAAATAAACCGTATCGGGCACGCGATTGAATCCGAGGCCATTAAAAACGGATTCACGGTGATTGAGAATTTGGGCAGCCATGGTGTTGGACGTGCGTTGCATGAAGAACCAGAATTCATAGCTGGCTATTACAATCAACGAGATCACAGGGTTTTGCGTGAGAACCAGGTAATCACGATTGAACCCTTTATTTCTTCGGGCGCCCGTGAAGTAATTGAAAACGGGGATGGCTGGACGCTCGTGACACCTCCCGGAATTTTTACTGCGCAGTATGAGCATACCCTCGTTATTACAAAGGGTAAGCCGCTGATCATGACTTTAACCGCCTAAACTGGTACCTTAGACTGTGCAAATCTTTTTTGTCCGAACTTTATTCGAAGGGCGTTCAAAAAAAAGGGCGAAACATATAAGAATGATTAGGAGATTCTCATTTTTGAAATTTGCTAGGGGAATAAAATTGCACAGTCTAAGGGACCAGTTTTTACAAAATTAGTCACTGCTAAAATAAAGAATACACTCGCAAAGCTATAGGTTTAAATTCACCTGCAAATCGTTTATAACCTCCATTCACTTGTCTTTGAAACTTAATTTGAAGGGTTCACTTATGTTCCGCAAGGATTTGTATTTTTCTATATGTGCTTTAACGGCGATGACTTTGGCATCGAATTACTCGTTAGCGCAAGGCTCAGCAGACATGTCGAACTCGTCAAGTACTGCGATAGCGAAGCCTCAGTCTCAGGATTTAGAAATTGAACCTATGCTGTCGTCAAATATATTTTTATCGCAGTTTTCTGGATTGAGTCTTGAACCAAAAGCGGGTCATGTTGAGGCCTTATTAGGAAGCGGCTTTGGATCTATGACCTATCATGACAGCTCAACTTCAACGAGCCTTCTCGCTATGGATTCTCTTCAACTTGCAGTAGGCGTTGGTGCTGGAGTTTTTGTCGGTGGTTTAGTTAATTATATTAGTTTTACAAGTGATAACAATGGTTACTCAAACAAATCATCGGGCCTTGTTGAACCTCAGTTGGCTCTCGGTTACACGAATGACTTAACAGCTTCCGAAAAGATCACGGTTCAGGTTTCTTATATGTTTAATACGGGTGCTTCAAAACAAACAGGTAATTATAGTAGCACTGGTGGAAACTCCACTGGCGATGGCAAGCAAGGCGGATCAGCAATCATTCCGGCGGTACAATTTGAAACAAAATCTTTACTTGGAATGACGACGGGGCTTCGCGCTTCTTATTATATTTCGGGCAATAAAGAGAACAGCGAAACTTCGACTTATACTCAGTCGGACGGAACGATCAATACTTTCAGCTCCGGTTATACTAGAAAAGGCGGGAATACGACAACGGCTCTTATTTTCGGGCAAAAGAGATTGGGTAGCATCGTTGCAATCGGTGGATCTATAGGTGAAGTTCTTATGGAAAAATCGACAAATGTTGCAACGACCCCCGGCACAACTGTTTCGGATAGTTCGGCAACCAATTTGGCAGTCTTGTCGGTCAACGTTCCGATTAAACTTGCTCACAATTTTGCACTTGTTCCCGAAATCAATTATCTCAGATCAACAAGCGACGGCGGAAAAGAAGAAATCTTTGACACCTCTATTAATGGAAGATTGAGTTTTTAGTTTGAGACAGAGTTGGAAACAAGAGGGGTATTTTATGAAGTCACTTTTATTTTTCGCAATTTCCTTTTTGATGATGGTTCCTCAGCTTGCAAAAGCAGGTTGCGCGACGAGTTCTGGTGGCTTCGTGACCTGCGGGCCGGGAGATTGCGCTGTCAGCGCAGCAGGCTTTGTTACGTGCGCACAAAGCATAGGTGGTGGTTGCGCGGTCAGTGGTGCAGGCTTTGTTACTTGCGGAGTTGGAAAATGTGCTGTTAGCGGAGCAGGCTTCGTTACTTGCGCAGACCAAGCTGGTGCCGAATGCGCTGTCAGCGGAGCTGGCTTTGTGACCTGCGCAACAGCTCCGTATGCACAATGCGCAGTGAGTGGCGCGGGATTCGTGACTTGCTCATCAACTCCCTATGGCGGTTGCGCGGTTAGTAGTGGCGGCTTTGTCACTTGTCAGTAATTTTTATTGGACGGGAACTCGAATAGAGTTCAACTTTACCTTAAAACTATTTCAAAAACGCATGTCTGTCCTGGAGCGTTTCCTAGAATATTCAAGACAAAAATCTAGTTCTCTCCTAACTTAAACGCTTGGCATTTTCCCCGGCCCACTTATCGTCTAAAGTTGGCTATCAAACAACTAAGGGGATGTTTCATGTTTAGTTTTAAATATTTTGCCAGTATCGTTTGTGGATTCACCATTCTCGGCGTCGCGCTAGGATGCTCGAAGGCAGCGGACTCGTCGTCTTTGAGTGATTCGACTTCCAATATGAGTCAGACAGCGATGGCAGAAGCGAATAGCCAATCCTCTGCCTCTGAGTCAACGAGCGGTGTTGGCTTCATGTCTGATGAAAATCCAGGTGACGATATTCACACTTTATCAACTTGTACATTCTCGAGCGTGCGATCAGCTTGCTCGGCAAGCGCAGATACGATTGCATGGAATGGCTGTACGATTGACAACAGTGCCGCAACCATGACAGGCGGTTGGACTGAAACTTTCAGCGGTACAAGTGCTGGTAGTTGCACGGTTCCGGTTGTCAGTGGAGAAACAGTTGTCCGCACAACAACAGGTTCTGTACTAACTGGCGGAGGTATTATCGGCGGAAGTATCACGACGGATACGAGCGGAGGAACCGCTTATGACGGAACCGTTCTTCCCTCAACTGGTACCTCAGTCGTGAACTCAAGTGGAACTCGAACGATTACCATCAACGGAACTCACAAAGTAGCTAAGACAGCTGGAGGAGTAACGCTGTTTGAACACTATGTTCGAACACCGACTCCTTTAACGGTAACTGGGACTCGCGCGGGTGGTAATCGCACGATTACAGGCGGCACAATCACGGTTTATCACAACCTTGCAAAATACCAAGCCGCCCTTACTTTCTCCGCCGTGACTTGGGGGAGCAGCACTTGTTGCTATCCAACTTCAGGCTCTATTACTGGAACTTTAAGTGGAAAATTGACTGGAAGTACCACGCTGACATTTACTTCGACTTGTGGAGCTGCAACTTATGTCGATACGACGGGTGCAAATGCTAGCGTTACTCTCACACAATGTAACTGAACTTAAACTGGTCCCGTAGATTGTTCATTTGAAATTATGGCTTTAGCTTTGCTCTCTCTGTAGATCAATGAAGAGAGCTTGTTTTTGTTTTGATTCTAAC
>JAYUEB010000271.1:0-5703 GCA_043739525.1 Bdellovibrionales bacterium | reverse complement strand
CCGCTTTTGTCGGCGCTAAATTGGTCGGCATAAAACTCGCAGACTTCACCTGGCTTAAAAGCTAAATTGGTTTGCGTTAGAATCTCAAACTCACTAATACTTTGAATGAGAACTCGTTTTAATATTTTAACTTCAGTTTGAGTTTTGATTTCGTAAACTTTAAGAGAAGAGTCCAAAACTTTTCCGCTTATTTTTGTGATGTTATGTCTGAAGAGCAGAAGATCGACTGGTTTGACAAAGTAATCAAGTACTCCGCCTTCTAGAGTCTGCTGTATATAGTCTAGATTTTCATTGTAACCCAAAACACAAATAGGGGTTTCTTTATTCTCTGCAAATGAAATTTGCGCACGAAATTGCTCAATCCAATTCGACGGGATATTTCCTAGAAAAGAACGATCGATTAAAACAAGTTGGACCTTTTGATCATCCATCTTTGGTTTAGTCATTTTGGCCGCTTCTAATGCCTCTCGTTTTTGTACCATGAATTTTTCAAGGCGCTCTTTGAGCTCTTTACATTTAGCTACTTGGGCTTCAAGTGTTTTAATCGATTTCTCAACAGCTGATGCCGTCGCCTTTTGAGTTGAATCCTGAGTAAGCTGTTTGAGTTGCTCCTTTTTTTCTGTGAGTTGCTTGCCCGACTTATCTATCGTGTCACTCACTTTGGCCTGCATCTCGACACCAGAAAGAATTGCCTTTTCGATCTCTTTGAGCTTGTCGAGTTCGACTGATTTATTATTGAGAGCATCAAGAACTTGTTCGCTATGCTGAAAGAATTCCAGACGTAAATCGGGCGTCTCGCGAAGTGCGAACCCAATTTTTTCATTGTGTACCTGATCGATATCAAGAACTAAAACTCTGGTAACTGGCATAAGATTAGGATCAACCAATTACGTAGGCTTTACAAGTCCAAAGCAGATCTTAAAGTTGTCTTATCGGGTAAAAAAATCTTCAGTGAGATCACAATTCATTGCTGAATCACTGAATCCGTGATCATCGGCGTAAACGCCTACATAGTGTTGAGCCGCTGTTTGATTTTGAGAGTCGACTGATAGGCTCATTGAGCGACTTATTATGTTGATATTTGTTCCGGCAACCAGGCGCTCAGCAACAAGGATATTTTTCGCTTTATTGTCTGGACTCATGAGAGCGAGAGAATAAACATGTTGTCTGGGATCATCTGAGGGTAAACCAACTTGAGAAAGATAAGTGTCTCGAATTTGCAGGCTCAGATTTAGGTTTGGAGGCTCGCTAAACTTGCATCTGCCGATAATTGTCGTGAATTCTGCCAACGCTGACTGAGAGACCAAAATAATTGTAAGTGCCAGTAGCAGGATGTTTGTTTTCATAAAGCCTCCGTGTGCTTCTTTTTATCTAGATTTAAGACTTTCAGCAAATAAAAGTATCGTTAAGGCTATTGACAATATTTAGCATAAAGGCTAAATGAATTTAATGCCAAAAAGCAGAGCCGAAAAAGAATTAGAAGACTTTGAAATCGTGTTCTCTGCCTTGGCGCATGAGGCAAGACGTCGCGTCCTCGTTGTTCTGTTAGGAAGAGGCGGACAGATGACCGCGGGGCAAATTGTCGAGAGATTCAGTTGTAGTTGGCCTACGATGACTCGTCACCTTCAGGTTTTAGAAGACGCCGAATTGATTCGCGTCGAAAAGTCGGGACGCGAGCGGCACTATATTTTAAACCAACAAAAGCTCCGACGTACCGTCGGTAGCTGGCTAAATTTTTTTGAGGAGTAAAATGAGTAATCCCGAAGTTGTTATTGCCATGTACCGACCAAAAAATGGAAAATTAATGGAGCTTGAGACTCTTGTCCAAAGGCATTTCTCAACATTGAAGGAGTATGGACTCACAACAGATAAAGAATCTTTTATTGGACGTTCAGCGGACGGAACCATCCTCGAGGTTTTTGAATGGATTTCAAAGGAAGCCGCCGAAAAAGCCCATGATCATCCCGCGGTTGCCAAGATTTGGGAAGCGATGTCAATGGTCTGTGATTTCGGAAAATTAGAGCAGCTGCCAGAAGCGAAAAATATATTTCCTCATTTTTCAAGGGTATTTTAGGAGAGACAAGTGAAGATCCTAACGAGTGAGCGACTCTCAATTCGAATTTGGGAAGCTCATGACATCGATTTCGCAATGAAGCTTTGGGGAAATCCCGAGGTCATGACCTTCATAGATGTCCGCGGTAAATTGACTCGTGAGCAGGTGGTTGAAAAGCTTCATTCAGAAATCGACTGTCAAAAAAATCACGGCGTTCAATATTGGCCGATATTTGAAAAAGAATCTCAAGAATTCGTCGGATGCTGTGGCCTCAAACCTTGGGTTCATTCTACTCAAGGAGGTCATGAGATTGGATTTCATATTGTGCAAGAGAAGTGGGGTAAGGCCTATGCTCATGAGGCGGCAAAAGCAGTCGTCAATTATGCTTTTGAAGAGAAGAGACTTGGGCATTTAATGGCCGGGCATCATGCGGATAATATAAATTCAAAAAAAATACTTCTGAAGCTCGGATTTAAATTTATCGAAGAGGTTTTCTTTAAAGCGACGGGACTCATGCATCCATCCTATCGTCTTAACTCAAGGTTTAACTAAGTTGAGCACTGCTCAATCTTTTGCTGACGGCTGACAAACTCTGACCCAGAGAATCCGCGCTTTGCTCTAAAATTTTCATCTTAGAAAAATGTGCTTCTTTACGTAAAGAAGTGGCTTCTTCAATCAAAGGTTGGATTCGAATTTCAATATCAGCAAGGTGCTCTGCCAAACGGGCTTTTTCTTCAGGAGTTTGAACTTGATTTTCTTTAGGCCTAATATCGCTTAGAGTTGCAGTTAACTCACGAACTTTTTCGCCGAGTAGATGAAACTCTTGCATCTTTCTTTGCTCTTCATCTTTGCGAACCTTTAATTGCTCGGCTCTTGCCGCAACCAGTTGGGCGGCCGCTTCAGCTGTTGTTCTTAAGGCATTGAGAGCTTCCGACATCACGACAACTTCGCTTGCGACTCCTTCGCCGTGTTCTGAAAAATGCCTCATGAGCTTTTCACCTAGTTCAAAGTCGGCATCCGACTTCATATGTAGTTCATTGATCTTTTCGCCTAGGCGAATGAGCTCCGAAAAATGGTTATCGAGTGTCGTAACGGATTGAATAAGCGGGGAGACAATTTGATTTTTTGACATGCACTTCTTATGGCACAGAGATCGAAAAAATCAAAACAGCCTATTGAAATCCGAAAATTTTACAAGCTTTGATAAGGTCAGTTCGATTCTATCAAATCCACGAAATCTTTATAAATTCATCTTATATGAAGATTCAAAATCTGAGACTTGGTTGCCAGCATAGAGCTGTTTCATGGTTTTAAAAACCACATCTTCTTCAGAGACCCAAAATTTTTCATTAGATGCTGAAGCAAGGTTTTGTTGCTGTTGTTCTAAAACTCGAAAATCTTGTTTGACCAGGAGGCCGGTAAAAAACTTAAAGAGAAATTTCTTAAAAAAGAGTGGGACGCGTGTTTTTTGAAATTGAAACACCAGAGAGCCGACGCTTTTGTGCTGATCTTGTTCGGCCATGAAAAGGCTGACTCTCAGATCAAGACCTTTTGAGCTCCAATATTCGAGAACGGCCATATCCGGGTGATAATATTTACCGACTGTTTTGGTGCGATCTCCTTCAAACAGTCGACTGATGATACCTTTTGGAGTTGATTCGTTCAGATATTCGATGTGAAGGCATTTTAAATCTGATTGATAATTTGCCTTTACGTCTACGGAAACACGATTGTCAGCAGCTCTTAAAAAAGGTGCATGAATATAGTGTGTATGCAAAGGATCAAGTAAGTTTTCTAAAACATGAATCTTCTGTGCGTTTAATTCTCGCGTATGTCTAAAGGAGTCTTTGTCTGCGTCGTCAAGAGCAGCGATCCATGGCGGAACCTCTGTTGATTCAGAATCTGCACCAAAAAGTAAATGACCGAAAACTCGAACAGCAAAGCTTTTCAAACAAAATTGAGGAGGATGGTCTTCTTTAAATCCAGGGCGATCCATAAGATTGCCTTGAGAATTAAAGCTCCATCCGTGATAAGGACAAGTGAGGCGAAGTTCATCGCCTATTCTGGTGACCTTGCCTTCGCTCAGGGGGAATCCTCGATGAGGACAATAGTCCAAAAATGCTTGATAACCTGAGGCATATTTCAGGACAACAATGGGTTGTCCTTTGTAAAATAGTCTATTCGGCTTATCCGATCTTAGATCGTGAGAATCCGCGAGAAAATACCAACTCACTGAGGGTGTGTCCCAAACCCACTGGTCACGTCATTTAAAGTTCGCAAGTTACTTGGGATAGATGCCATATCAGGTGCATTGAGATAAGTTCGATAAGTGTCAAAATCCCAGGTCAAAGGAGTTCCTTGGTGAAAATTTCGATATTCCATATTGGTTTCTTTGCCTTTTATATTCACTAGTATTGAACGTGTATAATTCATATCAAAAGTGATTGGATAGAACTTTTTAAGATCGGGTGGAGCTTCCAGGCTAAATATTTTCTTAAAGTTAACGCTCGCAATATTACCTGTGGCCAAGCTTCTAACAGGGAGACCCTTCATAATTCTTTCTAAGTTTGCGAGGCTTAAATCTGCGGTTTCGCGATCAAGATTAATAATGGCTGAAGGTAAGGAGAAGGTATTGATTTTTCTATCCTTTAAATTTTTCCAAGATTTTTTTGTTCGACCAAAAGCTGAAACGATAATCGGGCCGGTCGCAAGCATCAGTTTTCCGCCATTGGCTTTATCAAGCGTCCAAAGACTTGTTGGTGCCTTATCTAGCTTAGTACGAACTTCATCACCCGTTACTCCATCGACGCTTGAAAACATAATTCCATCAAATCCGTAAAGGCTGCCAACTGCTTTTGAGAATGCAAGTGAGCCAATCTGGTCATAGGCGCAAAAGAAATTAATGCTAGCGAGATTCAACTCATATTGACCAATGAGAATTTGAGTTTCATCAAATCCAAAAATGAGATATCGGCCAATACCATCAGAAAATGAATTTTTACCGAAAGCAATTCTGCGATCCCACTGAAAAGAATTTTCCTTGGATAAAATGTTAATCTTACTTATGAGATCCGCTGTGGCAGGTCGTATTTTCTCATTTAAAAAGTTTTGAATGCCTTGTTCGTCGTGAATCTGTTCGGCAAGAACTCCATCAATACTGTATGGAGCCGCTAGATAGTCTAGAAATGCCCCCGATGGATTGGAAGGACTTAGCAGATTCATAGCGGCTACATGTTGTTTAATAAAAGATACAAGCATCGATTGCAAAACACGATTTTCTTTAAAGTTTTTTTCAAAAAGGGGCCGGACTTTCCAGAAAAATCCGCGCATGTTCTCTGCAAAAATCAAATGATGCATTAAGAAGAGTGCCGACGGATTTTTTGTCGACTCTAATTTCTCTTTTGAATAATCAATCACTTGTTGAAAACCAGCAGCATCTTTTGTATCTAAAACCTTTGTAATGAGAGTATCGAACTCAGTCTCCGAAGAAGGAGCTCGTTTATCGTTAGCAGCTGTTTTCACTTCATCTTTGGTTTGAGTTTCGTCAAAGGGAGTATAAGCAATTTCAGTCCAAACAAGCTTGTGACTTGGTTTTAGACTTTGCGTTTTTGCAAATGAGATAAGAGGTAAAAATGCTATTAAAAAAACGA